>CAYNXD010000001.1:0-13040 GCA_964401115.1 uncultured Candidatus Poseidoniales archaeon
AGCAATCCTAAATGAAGACGGAATAACACCACTAGCCATTCCTGAATGAACGCCTTCAGATGTTACTGCTACGGTAAGGGTGCCACCCACCAACCCCCTCAAACTCTCTGTAATCCAAAGCCGTTCATAATCGCCAAGTCCGGAATCAAGTACAATCACTAAATCAGGGGTGCCTAGATTATCTTTCAATTCCGTAAGGTAAGCTGGTAAATCTGGAGAGCCGCTTTCTTCGCATGTCTCAATTAAAAATCTGCAATGGGGATGAGGAATCCCTTGTTCTTGAAGTGCCATCACTGAGAGTATTCCGCAATATCCGCCATAGCCATCATCTACTGAGCCGCGTCCAAACAGCCATGGATCTTCACGCACAGGACTCCAAGGCCCTTTGCCCTCTGACCAACCAATAAATTCAGGTTGCTTGTCGAGATGAGAATAGAACAATACCTCACCTGGGGCGGTGCCCTCTACATCGAGTAAAAGAAGAGGGGTCTTACCTTCTAAAGAGTGTACTGAAACGCTGAGCCCTTTGATTTTAATTGATTCTAGCCACCCAATGAACAAGTCGATTGTTGCATCAAGATAACCATTTTCAGACCAGTTGGAATCAAAGGCTGGTGAAAGTGCTGGTATTTCAATAAATTCACACAAACTTGGTAATGCTGACTCTTCCCACATACGCTCAGAAAATTCTGAAAGTTTCACCCAATCAATCTCATCAGTTGCCGCCATAAACTAGGCGAAAAGGTCAGGACAAATAAGAAAAGCGTTCATGTATTATAACTAATTCGAATAGCCATGCACATTAGTGGAAAGATACTAATCACCATTGGAATTGCAGTGATGATTCTTGGTGGAGTCATGATGTATGGGGGAACCTCTAGAGGTGCCTCAAATTTTGAGGATTTTACAATTTATGATGGGGATGGCACTGCTGATGTTGAGTTAAGTGGGTTTTCCGAAGGTGGTTACCTCATTGTTACAATGGAAGGGGAATACGCTGATGGCACTTCAATGACTACTGAAGATAAAATGACTGAACTTACTGAAGAAGATTGTGAATTTGTTAGTAATTTCACATTGAAAGACTCTGAAGGTTCTGATAGACCTGCGGGAACTCCGGATTACTACTTCGAGCCCTCTTGCGAAAATTCTGAAGATACGACAGAAGACGGGGTAATACATATTGGATATATTTGTAAAGATGGATGTCCTGATGGGACATACACTTTTTACACTAACAACACCAATGTTCAAATTTACGATGTCGAGGCTTTGTTCTCAGGAATTGGGTTACTTGCCCTTGCTTGGATTGGAGGGCCATCATGTTGCGGCTGTGGTGGATTTATTGCAATAATTGGACTGATTTTAGGATTTACAATGGGTAAAAAGCCACCAGTTGCTGGATACCAAGCACCAGGAGTAATGCCACAACAACCAGGAATGCCACAACACCCAGGTAATATGTAGAAATGATGTTGGGCATACTAATTTCCAACTGAGCCCAGTGCTATACCCTCTGGAGCACAAAGACGTACTTTTCCAATATTAAATGGACAAGTTTTGCAAATCTCTGCATTTTCTCCAGATAGTCGTGGAAAACAAGATTCGTCTTCTCTATCTTTTACTTCGACAAGAGCAAGGGAATGAAGGAGTTCATCAAATTCAATTGCAATACATTCAAACTCTTCTTCTGTCCAAGAAATTAAACGACCTGTTGAAGCTACTAAGATTGCTGGAAGTTGCACCTCTCTAGAAACCAATCCCTGTGCAGCACGCATAGCTTCCTGTCTAACTAGACATAAGTGATAAAGATACAACTGCATTCTATATTGGTTCAATAATTTCATTTCGGCATCTGTTCTATTTGTTTCATCATCTATTTCACTTGGAACTTCAAAATATGTCCCAACCACATCATCAGGGGGATCGAGAATAGAAAGGCAATCTGTTGTCTTAAGATCAATTGCTCTAATCGTGTTTTTCGATTTGCCATCTGTCTGACAGAGTACAATATCTGCAACCCCATCAAACTCAAATGTAAGAGATGATACGTGCTGAATCACTTTTTCTCCGTATGGAGTCCAACGTAATTCTGGGATATTGGGTAGTTCAGTTTCAATATTAATTAAGAAAGGCCACTCTGTTCTCAAACCCTCTACATGTAGATTATCAATTGATTCTCCCTTAGTTAGCCTACCCAATTTTCCTTCCATTAGAATCTCTGCCATTCTCAACAACATTGCTTCGGTAATTTTCCTATCAACATTAACAGGGAGTAATTCATCTAAAACTTGTGCAATCAAATCCATATCCGTCATTCTGTTTGGTGATGGAGTGATCCATTGTTCAGAAAGAGGGGACGTGGGTGAAGTGTCACTCAATCCTGGATTCGGCAAACCAAGTTCAACTAAACGATGGAAAAGAGAACCAAGTTCATTGGCTGCTGGTAATCTAGGATTACTGGATTTATTTGTTTCATCGAAAATAAATGGTAGTTTGATTGATTCACCAGATATGCCCACATACTCTTTCAACCAGTGACTACGAATACAGGAATTAGCCTTGTCAAGTGTATGAGGGGCTGTCCTTATCTTGAGACCAACCTGTCTCGGAGTTGCGCTTTTGAAATGCTCTTCGACTGAAAGTTTAGAACTCTCTTCAAGTCTGGCAAATCTAACTAATGGAGATAGTTTTTCACGACTTGGAATAAGAACATCAGGGTGATGATAAAGCGGGAAATGGCTTAGCAGTCCTGGTGCAAGATGAGGGGTTTTCATCAGATTGGATGGTGAAATGGTTATCTCTCCTTTTCGACTAAATGGTAATGGTGATGGAAGACTTGAATCTCCATCAAGTAACCAAGGGGCTGTTAATTGGCCACATCTATGGGCTGCTTGCCTAACTGCTTCTAACCACATCCAACCAAATCTTGGGGTCGGTTTGTATGCCCATTTAATTGCAACTTCACCAGATGCAGAATCTAGAGTCGTGTTATCAGGAGCACCAGCAAGGATTAGTCTATCTTTTACTCTAGTGCAAGCCACGTATAACAATCTGCGAGCTTCGGCTTGAACTTGTGATGTAAGTACTTCAGATGAAAAACGCCAACTTCCACTATCGATGTTATCACGACTTTTCCATGGTTTTGCCCTAGGGCTGAATAATTGACTAGACACTAGTACGCTATCCCTAAGGGATTGGCCAAGATTGCTTTGATTTTCTGAAAACAGGCCACATACCACCACCACCTTTGATTGCAGCCCTTTAGAGCCATGGATTGTCATTACTCGAACCGCATTGGAAGGAGGCATCGCTTCACCAGGAAGGAGTTTCCCATCCACTGTGGCAAGCCGACGAATTCTTTCAGCTAGGAGAACTGGGTCGCCACCTGATTCAGCCATCTGTGATCTAACAAGTGCAAGGAATTGTTCTGCATATTGCCTATCTATTTGGCTAGGGTAAGCTAACAACAAATCAGAATAATCCAATGTCTCTTCTAACATCAGAATAATCCTATTAGAATCTGCCAGTCTCTTCCAACGTTTGAATAACAACTCTTGTGGCTTGCTAATTGCATGACTCTGTAATCTCTCCAATAAATCAGGAGACCCTTTTCTATTTGCAATAAATTTCTCTAATTGAGAATCACTGAATCCCACAAGAGGCGTTCGCGCAAGTGCAGCAGCACGACTAACATCTCCCCTTCGTGCAACTAATTGAAGTAATGAGGACAATGCAATTACAATAGGTTGAGAAAGAAGACCTCCGTCCTGATCAGCAAGCGCTGGAATACCAAGACTATCTAAGCGGCGAACGAGGTCGTGCATGTGAGTTCTGGCTGGCATTAATACCATAATTTCGCGAGGCTCAATCCCCTTCTCTGTGACAATTTCTATTTCTTCATCTTCTGATGACAGAACTGATGTTGTAGAACCATCGATTAGCGCTCTTATTCTAGATGCAATCAATTCATGTTCAAGATGAACTTTCTTCGCTGCTGAACCAAGTTCAAATGGATCAAGAGGTACTGTCAAGTCAGAGGGCGGGTCACTCGCTTCATTTGTCGAAATGGGTAGTAGCCATTCCAGTTGTCCTTCTTCCACCCTATTAGCTAGGAGGCTTTTGGGAGAAGCATACCAATCTCCTGGAAATAAATTATGTCGTGAATCAAAGAGATCTATCCACCACTCATTCATAGTTTGCAAAAGGTCGTTGCAAGTACGGTAATTTGTGACTAAATCAACATGTCCTTGGGTTCTGCGAACAACATCACTATGATCGAGACGTTTCCCATCATCTCCTCGATCAAAATTTACCCATGCTTCTTCAGGTATTGGTCGATGGTTGACATATTCCAAGCCCGATACAAAACTAGTTATTTCAACCAAACGTGGATCTCTTGCAGAATCCCTCCTACGCAATGCTGGTTTCATCAACAGTCTAGATTCACTGGCATACTCGTGCTCATTGATTGCTCGCAAATGTACTGTGTATCGAGACATTCCACTAACTTGTGCTTGACGAAAACCGTAGATGCTCTGTTTTTGATCACCAACCCAGCAAATTGTAGGCTGCCAAGGTGAATCGGGGGGTTCTGGATCGCCTTCCTGCGCTTCTCTTTCGCCCCATAATCGAGATAACATTCTCCATTGTTGGTTAGAATTATCCTGCGCTTCATCGATGATAAATGCCCTGAAACGTCTTCTAATGGATTTTAGAACTTGAAATCGTCTCTCTAAATCCTTCTTAACTAGATGAATTTGATAGTCGGCATGATTGGTATTATTCCCATTTTCTTCAGAATTATCACACATTGATATTGCAGCATGAATATGTTCGTCACTCCATGGATTTTCTTCATTAATTGCATCTAATTTAGCTACTACATCAGGAGGATACCAGCGCTTGCAAATTCTTGGGCAGCGGGCTAGTAACAAATCTTCTGCAGATTGAGCAACATCAGAATGATCATGCAATCCCTCTTGCAATCTCAATTCATTTTGAACATCTGCTGCAGCACTATGTACTGTCAATAAATCCGAAATTATTCTAGCATCTGCATCTGCTTCAAGAACAAGAGAATTATCTTCAATAAAAGATGGAAATGGGTCTGTAATTCTCAATGGCCTGACAGCGGAGTCTGACGGGCAATTCGGTGGCCCATTTCTTGGATCTAGAAGTTCTGCAATCAATGCGCAAGAACGTGTCCGCATGCCAATAATCGAACTGTACAAAGCCTTGGCTTGCTCTTGACAATTCACCATTCTCTGCTTGATAATTGCTCGTGCATCTTTATCCTTAATTGATCCTAGAGGCGATATCCCTGATGGCCAACCATCTCCATTAGGTAACAAATTTCTTGGGAAAGCAGTGGGTGTAATTTCCTCTGTTGAACCAAAGCCACAAATTGTTAAAGTGAAATTTCGAATCCACAGAAGTTGCTCCCATACATCATCAGGAACCCCTTGTGTAACAAGATTATCCAGAGAGTTGACTCTTGTTAATTGTTTTAGGCCTTGATTAAGGCCCAACTCAGTAGAGCGTTGTTTAGCAGCATCTAGCCATTCATCACCAATCGAATGCAATTGAATTGCAAAATTGTAAATTTCATTGAAATCAAGATGTGAAATGAATAGATTGCGTAACGAATCTGCATTTACTGAACCTGTAAATGACATTAGAGAACGGCGAACAGAATCTACAAACAGCGAATTGTGTAATAGTTTTGATACAATTTTCTGAGTCCTAGAGCGCCCCCCTAATTGGTGTGAAAGGCGGTTACGTGCGCCTAGGAAATCCTTTGGTGTGACTGATACAATCCCTAAATCTCCGGCATGTTTTTCATTGCGAATTCGCCAAAGAGAATTCATGGCCCTTTCCATCAATAATGCCCGTTGTGAGTCTGACATTTGTTGATGAGTTGGACGGTCTCCTAACAAGCTACGATGAGCAGATACCAGCCGATTAAGGAAAGAATCAATTGTCCCAATAGGTGCTTCGTCGAGCAACATTGACAATTGTTCAACTAGACCCTCATTACGAATTCGTGGGTCGAATCTAAGACCATCACGATTTCCACGGGGGCCTGCCCTTAGACAAGATAACTCTCGCCTTAGGCGATCACGCATCTCTTCAGCAGCCTTTACTGTAAAAGTTAGAACTACGACTTCTGTTGGCAATAAACCACGCCATTCTCTCAAATCTTCTCTATCTTTCTTAGCAGTTTTCAGCAAACCTCCACCAAGGTCAACCTCTCTAGGGCCTGGTGGTAATAGCCTAGTTGCTCTTTGGTCCTCTGAAAGAAAGTGCTCAAGCACTCTTTGAACGATACAAGCAGTCTTTCCAGTACCAGCACCTGCATCGAGAACTATGTGCATGTCAAGATTTAGACCCAATGTCTGTCCCCTATTCAATTCCATTTTTTATCACCTCCAACAGTAGGTGCAAGACCACAAACGTGTTTTACAGAACAATAAGTACAGTTGTTCTCACTAGGAGTAGGAATCACATTCCCATTTTCCGACATTTGACCAATTCGTAGTGCTGCTGTCAATCTATGTCGAATCCAAGCACGGAAAGAATTACTGCTAGGTGTTGATGATTCCCCTGGCCTACGAAATAGTTCACCTGTGTTACAAGCAATATTTCCTATCTCGAGAGATGCTAGATGACTGTGATAATTAGGATCTGCTTCAATGTACAAACCACTCTCTTCACCAACCTCTGTAATACCCACCCCTACAACCCTATCACCTGGATGGCTTACTTCCCATGCGCGAGCGTAGAGAGCCAGTTGCACACCTTCAAACAACTCTCTTTGATGGCGTTTTCCGGCATACCCTTTGCTCGGGCCTTCTAGAGATTTTAAATCACGAATTACTACCAATCTTTTTGGATTCCATGAATCACCTTCATCGATATCAAGAGGGCAAATATCACTACTACCTGATTCATTGGAAAATGTATCATCTAATGACGGAATTGGTATTATCTCAACTCTGTCGATCGTTCCCCTTAACCGAATTCCTGAAGGAACTTTTTCTCCTTTCTCAGGTAATTCAAGTAAGATTCCGGGGGCCTCTTTTTTACCACCCGTTAGGGGCCATTCAAGTGCCAAAATTGCGCATGCACCAACACTCAACTCCGTCTCCAATAACCTACCAAAACGACCGCTTAGTAATGGTATATCGTCATCTAGAGCCTTTTCATATGATTCGAGATTAAGTCCCACTAGGTCAAGTCGGCGAACGGTTGCAATAGCATCGGAATGACGCAACCAAGGTGCTTTTTCATCAACAATTTGTAGTAATCTAATTCTCAAATTGTCTTCACTAATAGGCACATTCGCAAGAGAGAATGGCACTAATTCATCTCGTTCAACTCCCTCTTTCATTTTCAATGCTTCACAAATGAATTGAGACCACACTTCATGAATTAACAAACCTCGGGTTCGAGCATCTACATCATCATCTTCTTCATCTTCACCTTCTGCCTTCAAGCGAGACGATAGCCACCCCTTTCTAGGACATGAAAGCCATTGAGAAAGACGGCTTGGAGACCAGATTTTTGTAGTTCTTTTTGGTCCATCTTGGAAACCATGACGGTTATCATAATCCTCAAGTTTTGTTGGATTAGGATTTAGAGGACGGGGATCAATTGTCAAGGCGCGAGAACGTGGGGGGATTTTCATACCAATTGTTGGCCATGATTTATTTAGACGGGGTGAAATTACCTTTGGCTCGTGGGTTTGAAGTTGCATTCTGAGTTCATCCACAGTAACTAACTCACCAATTCGTGAATTACTAAGATATGGCTCATCCTTACTACCTATTCGTGGCTGACGAGATAATCGGTCCTCTATTAGACTTGAATCGAGAGATATTGTGACTGCAGAAGTATTCAATGGAGATTGTAGTGGGTTTCTTGAGTTATGCAAATTTACTCCACTTCGTTGCCTAATATCTCGTTGATGATTGCCTGTAACAATCAATTCGAATAATCCATCACCCATTGTAATCACATCACTAGGTCGGGCAAGAGGGAAAGTGCCCTCATCTTTGATGAATGAAAGACCCCAGCAACTCATTTCATCACCGTCAATACGGAATACTTCTTTTTCAGAAATAAAAGAAGGCAAAATGGGTGGTTTAGTAGAATCCCATTTTGTAGAGGCTAACCATTCAGAAAGTGGAGTTGAGGGTTGATGTGATTCATCATCTGCTACGTCAAGAACAATAATTTCCTTTCCACAATGAATAAGGTGATTCCAAACATGTCTAGCTTCTCGCAAGCGATTATCTGGTGGCAATACTCCGAGTTCTAATCTTTCATTCTCAGATAAACCTGGAGTTTTAGCAGGAGAAGTGTTCCATGACTCTGAATCCAAATGCGTCAAAATTACCAAATCTGCATGGCAGCCTAATGCCTCGACAGGGGTTAAAATTCGTAACATAGAGTCAGCAGAACGGCTTCCTGAAAGGGTAAGACCATCTACCAAATTTAGTAACTCATCTACCCAATCTAATCCCCCTGATGGAAATTTATGACCCAAGGTTCGTTGAGATTCCCTGAGGGAAGAATGGCCTTCAAAGATATCTTGCAAACCTATCAATGTCCAATTTACATCACCATCAAGATTACTAGTAAATAAATGCCATTTCAATGACTGGCCAAATTGTACTAACCATTCATCTCCACTCTTATCAGATTGCGGTAATGGTAATTTTTCACCACTAAAACAACCTATAGAAAATATTGAGTCATCCAGTGATTTAGCATCAAAATTTGACATCAAAGGCTTCAATCTATTAGCAAGTGAAAGTAGCCACCACTGAGTTGCCTCATGACGAATGCCTAATTCATCTTCATCTTGATATGCGTTAGCAATTGGTTTTCTAGCTAAAGCATGTAACCAACGAAACAACGCCCCTTGACCACCTAACAAATGGAAACCACGTGAAACCTCTTCCAGAACCTCTACATCAGGCGTAGGGCTCAAATCGGGGATTGATGGATGTTGAGATGATGAAAGCCATTTGGAGTCAAAATGCAAAGTGTCCTGAAATGCTACAGCTCTTAATTGAGAAAGAGACCAAGCATCCTCAAAATGTGGTAATGAAATTAATGCAGATAACCAATGAACACCCGGACTTTCTCTTAATGGAACTGACTTCCTAGGAAGACGAAAACCAAATGATTTCAACATTGAAGACCAAATATCATGATTAGATTCTAATGATGGATCGATTAACATAATGGATTTTGGAGGTGATTCGCTGTTCAATGCGGCATACAATAGTGCGTGAGTAGCTTCTATTGAACGCTCAATTCTAGGAACTAGCAATCTAATTGCGTTCATTCCATTTTCTGATTCATCAATTGATTGGTGCCAAGGGGAATGGGATGGTAACCAACTGGGGAGATCTTTTTCATCCCTGATTGCGTCTAAATCATTTGGAACAAAACCATGCAAGCCCATACGATAACTGCCTGAATGAGATAGAACATGTAATGGCTTAAATCGACTGAGTGCAGAAATTAGTCGCTGTCTAATTGGTGATTGTGTAGGAGAATGATTGAGCAATAAAATCCCATCGACTTTAGATAAACCAAATGGAATCTGTTCAGATGGTAATTTCTCTAATAACTCTACCAAAGATAGCATTTGTTGATCTGGATGTACGCCACCTAGTTTTGCACTAAGTTTTCTAAGTAATTGGCTAAAAGAAAGTAAATCTGGGGATACCGAAGAAATTGTGGATTCCTCCCTCAATGCACTGTTGAGTGATATTAGGTCTCTAGTCTTCCCCCTACCCCAATGTTGTTCGGGTAGGCTATGCATTAGTGGAAAAGCAAGTTCTCGAGCAGCTTTCTTACACTCGGTGTGTAGTAATATTGAGAATGGACCTTTAGAAGATATTAGCCTTGGTTGTCTCAATTCAGCATGAAGCGAAGTCACCAAACTATCTAGGGTATGATGTGCGTTCCTATCAATTGGCCCATCTTCTTTACTACTTTTAGCTAGACTATTCAGAATTGCTCTTCGACTAGCTTCGGTTGGGTGAATTGTCAAAATTTGGGAAGGCCCCCCTTGACTATTGGACCTAGGATCAACTAATTGGGACTCAAAATGTGAAATCAACCAAAGAGGCGCCTCACCAGGTGGTATTTCTTCCATGGTTATGTTAGTAGAAATGTTGGATGATGACACTTCTCCGACCCCTAGATTTAGCATGGGGATGGTGAGGATTCATAAAGATTAGAGGTTCTGTTACGAACTCTTTAAAGACCCTGGATTGAAAGTATATGTTGGCTCGGCAAGTATGTATTGGAATTTCTTCTTTTGGTTATTGGCCGTACATCAATCAACAACATGAATTTTTGAAATCAATAACATGAATGGTTCATGTTAGAATTACCGATGGGTTCATAAAGGAGCCCACATACTGGATATGTAGTCGGGAAATAACTTCTAGAGGGCCTAAATGAAGTATTATCCGTCATCTGATGAATGATAAAAACCAACACCGCTACAAAATACTATCAAGATTAAGAACGGATAAGACAAGTGTACAGCAATCAAGTGAATTACTGATAAACAAATGGAGATGACATGAATGAGTGAAGCAAATATTACAAAATGCAAGGAATGTAGCAGCAGGGATTTGGATAAAGATGAGATTAAAGGAGAGTTGGTTTGCAATGATTGTGGTACTGTTCTTGAAGATATGCAAATTGATTACAGACACCCCTCAACTCAAGTTGGAGAAAATGCACACATTAGTTCCGCAAAAAATGACAGTTTAGGGTCTAGAAGCACCAGGCGCACAATCATTGACGCAAGAGAAGCTAGAAAGGCCGGCATGGGGAACTTGATTAGAACTGATCAGAGAGCCCACGCGAAGAAGAATGTTAGGGGACATGACATCCTTGATAGAATAAGACAATTGTCTAATTCCGAGTCCGTAACCAAGGCTGCTGCTGATTTTGTAATCAAGACATGTTTCACAAAGAATCCCGAATACGAGGGATATGGAGAACTACCGCTAAACCAAATGAGGTTCATGTTTAGTGAGCAAGGTAAAGATGCTGATTACGTTATTTCGGTTTGTGCAGTTGCTAGCAAGAAGGTCCTCTCAGATTTTGATTTGACTGGCTTTTACAATTGGCAAGAAGACGCTAATAATTTGGGTTTAGAAGCAAATGACATACTGATTGCTACAAAAATCATAACTGAAAGAATTAAGAGAATTTTTAGAGGCACTAATTTGAATCCATACGGGAGCATTCAACAGCGAAGGAGTAGGGCATTGTATGCCTTTGAACAGAAACTAAGAAATTGGATTCGAGAAAACAAGGTGGCGGAGGCCGAGGCCTTGCTTGAGTGGGTCACCGAAAGATTGTACACCCTAGATAACGATGGAGAAGGCCCCCTATCCGATATTAGGCCAAATATGCTATTAGCAATGATTACAATATGCGGACTGGAAGAATTTAAAGAGTGTAAAATGACAAAAAAAGCTGTTGCCGATATATTCAACTTAACTATTGGTGGAGTCAATGCGAAGCTAAAGAAAAAAGCACCAGACACTACCACAACTAAGGCATTCATTAAGAAATTCAAGAGAAGTAGCGGTGTTGCTTGATTTCAATTATTATCTCGTTTGGACAGAATAGCGGCTCCGGCCGCACCCAAAGCGACCCAAGCCAAGCCCGCGGCAGGAAGTCCGAAAAAGCGCTCTTCAGGCAATGGTTCAATGATAATTTCAACCACTTCCCACTGATGAATTAGTACCAAAGATAAATCATCACCATCCCATGCATCTGGCAAGGTGTAACTCATTGATCCTGAATTGCCGCTCAATTCAATCATATCCCTAACTACATGATGATAATCTCCCAAACCGTTGCCACCCTCTTCAAATGTGGCAGATTCTTCAACAACGAATATCAAAGATGTTGTTGATTCAGGCAGCCAATCGCCCGCTTCAAGATCCCAAGAAATAGTGCCATTATTCATATCTTCACTAGACCATGCTAGAGACGATGTTGCTGAATTAGTAGAGAAATGTGGGGGGTTAGACAAAGATTCGGCAAATATTGGTTTTAAATCCTCACTACCTAGGCCGCCGCTACCAGCGTGTAGATGCTCCCCATTAATCACTGTAGATGGGGCGACTGATTTTACACCCACGGCACCCAATGATGCATCACCATACCGGTCAATCCACCTATTTTCTGCCCTTTCAACGCCAAATGGATCCTCTGTTTCAGCAATTGCCCTATGATAAGTTAATACAACTGATTCCTTATCTGCATCACCGATAGCTAACATCAAACCTTCTTCTGAATAAACGCAATTGTCACACCAAGTCGCAGTAAATACCTCTGCTATATTTGGCATTGAAGACATCGTTTCTTCAGATGCTGCATTTGTTGAGTTTGAGACATCAATTGATACACCACCAAATACTCCTTGATTGTGATTTGCACTTGGGACTGGTGATGGTGCGGCCAGGGTAGTTGGAATAACCATCAAAATCATCCCCAAAAAGGCCAATGTTGCGTAATTACGTCTTAGCATATTATTGGCGAGGGGTGTAATGCCTGTCAATGTCACGGTTGCCCGTTCCAATAATAATTAATTTCCCCAATTCTCAATTAAATCTTCATCTAGTGGCCTATTCAATTGATTTGGTAGCCTTTCCAACAGTTGATTGGGAGCTACAGGGTTTGGAAACAAGTTCCACCAAGGTGGTTCCCCGGGCCTCCCGTGACGCCTCTCATATGGGCCTAGCATTTCAACCAAATCTCTTCGCACTCCGTTAAAGGGAACTTCTACTCTTTCCCATAATTCATGTTCGCCATCTTGATTTCTTTGAGATCTGAATCCTGCCAGTCTAGCCAAACCCGATACGAGTTCTCGTTCGGCTTCATTTCGAATCATCCAAACCACCTCCGTATCATCAACAATGGCGGCGTTTGGAATGTTTCTTGGAATACGAACAATACTACCTAATGGAAGATTAACAAACACTCGA
>CAYNXD010000002.1:0-14572 GCA_964401115.1 uncultured Candidatus Poseidoniales archaeon
GCAGATGCAGCATCACTAGAGTTGGATTTATTCTGCACATCAGGTTATTCCCCTGTCCATTATGTGAATGCACAAGGTGGAATTGTTGGTATGGTAATTTATGATGACTCGTGTAACATCGATGTATATACAGATGATGATGGATGGGTTCCAGTAATCTATCGGGGTGGTTATGATTCTGTTCGATTGAGAGAGTATTACTACAATGGTGGTTCGGTTGAATATACAAGTCAAATCTACCACTATTCAGGTTATAACTACAGTTGGATAGATTTACAGGATAACAATTCTCTTGACCTAACTCCATGGGCAGGCGAAACAATTGACATTCGCTTCCGTTTCCGAACTGGATACGAAGGAAGCGTTGGTCTAGATAATGAATCACGAAACACCCAATTTGACGGAATGGCAATGGACAATTTGACAATTACCAAGACGATAACTCAGTTTGGTCAGATACAGCCAGTATCACAAACATTGAACCTAAACAACTTCGCACCGGGTGATGAGCAATCGATTATTCTCAATGCCTACTTTACCAATGATACAGAATATATGATTGAAGCAACCCTATCTTCACCAGCAGGATTTGCCAATGAAGACGCAAGTAATGATGACATTCGATGGAAGATGAATGTTCTCAATCTATACGACCCAGCAGTCAGAGAAATAACATCTTTTGAACCAGGTGCATTGTATGCATCCGGCGACTACCCAATCGATGTTGTTGTTGAGAACGCAGGTAACACTGTGATGGATTTCGATGTTGATGCTACAGTCTACACTGCTCAACCGAATCCACTATTCTCCAATCCATGTAAGAATGTAGAGGAGTTCGAACCGAGTTCTTGCGCTTACATGTTTGGTGATGATAGTGATGGCATTGGTGGCATTATTGATGATACTGATCCAGCAATTCAAAATGCAATTGTCCCAGGTAACAGGCCAATATTCGGTAGCAATGCTTACTGGTTTGGTCACCCAGATACTGGATACGGCGACGATTGGAACGAGTCGATGACTCTCCAATCAATTGATTTGCGAAATATGGGTGGCGACTTTGCATATCTGACCTTTGATTATTTTGCAGAGTCAGATTACCTTTCTGACCAAAATGGAAATATAGTTGGCGTCAATGATATGGCAAATCTTGAGATTAGTTGGCGCAAGGGCTCACAGACTTACCAAGGAGTTGTTTACGGTTCGTGGAACGACTACAATGAGAATGGTATTCAAGGAAACCAGAGTTGTGAAGATATTGATGGTGACAATTACTTTGATGAAGTTGAATTCATGGGCGATCATACCGATCAGGACAACTATGTAATTTGGTTTGATAGTGAAGGATTGTTGAAATCAGTCACGCTTGATTTAACTCACATAGTTCTACAGAACCGCACAGGAGCTTCCAATCAATGGAGAACAGAATGTACCTCTATGAGTGGTGCTGAAGTAGATCTGACTTTCCGCTTCTTATCTAACGGGGACGGAATTAATGGTCAGTCAGGATTTGCTGGTTTCGCAATGGACAACATAACTGTTCAGGAATATACATTTACTGCAGACCAGACTTATACAACATCTGTAACCAACATTGATGCACGTGAGGAGCGTAATGTTACAATTGGCACTCACAACTTCCAACAAGGGATTTATCGAATTGATGTGATGAGTGTTTTCGACAACACTACTGCAGGTAACAACTGGACTAATGTCAAGGAAGTAGCCCTAGGAAACAATCTTTCTAGAGTGATTTTTGAAGTTGCATCGGTTGATGTTACTCTCTACAGGCCAGATATACTGGACTGTGTAGAAGACGTGACCTATGATTGTGTATATCCTAGGGATCAGGCCCTTAACCACGAATTTACTTTACCATTGAAAAACGGTGTTCTTGAAGGACAGTATAACATCTATCTCGATGTAGTAGATTCTTCCGGAACAACCGTATCTTCAACTGCATCCACAAATAGCCCTCTGACTCTAACACCTCATGAGAACACAGAGGCGACATTCCAGCCATTTAGTGGCTGGCAGGATGGGGAAACATACGATCTCCAATTCTATGCTGAACTAATAGATGGAACGCTATCAGGTAACCAACAAAATTTCACAATTTCATTTGCAGATACTATTGATGTGGCTATTCTATCCAACCCAACCGATCAGAATAGATTGGAGAGTGTAAAGCAGGATATGCAATCTATGGGACTTACATACACACAATTCCGTCAAAGTGACTGGGATAATTATCTGACCAGTGGATGGTTGGATCATTACGATAAAGTGCTCTTACCTTGGCAAACTACCGCCAACGTTCAGGCTAGTGGCTATTACGATACATTGAGCGTTACTGCAACTGAAACAATCTTGCAGAACTACATGTTGGCTGGTGGCACGGTAGAAATTCACCTTGGCCCGTTTGCTGAAGGGTTAGATGACAAACTTCTGTTTAACATGGTCATTCTGAACCGCGATACCGCAGGAAATCAGGTAGAACATGGCGACCTTAACATTGCAGACCCATACCACCCATTGTTAGCAAATGTGAGCAGTACAGCTTGGCTAGGAATGAACAATGGAAACTATGTTGCAAATGCTGGATTCTCAACTGACAACTCGGGTGCTAATCAACTTCCAACTCAGTGTGGTGGCAGGATAAACACTCAGCAAGGAACATTCCACAGTTTGCTCAACCATAAGGACGATTCGAGTCTTCACATGTTAGTAACCTGTGGCTTTGGCAGTGGTGGTTTAATTGTCACCACAATCGATGTTGAGAACCCAAGTGTGTCAGAACCATTTGGCAGCACATCATCTCCACTCCGCAGCAATTTACTTGCTCACCTTGTGACACCTTATCCTACTGAATTTGGAATTGCAGGAAACGGATGGGATCTAACAGTCAATGGTGCCTCACCATCTGAGGCAGATTCATCAGGCGATTATCCTGTGCTATATCTCAAGTCCAACAGCGTGGTTGAACTAGGATTCATATCTAATGTAGCCGGTCTTGATGCAGATTGGGAAATCCGTGGGGCTACTGATTGGGATAGGAATCAATTCCCCCCCAATGTCGATTTCGCTCATCGTTCAGATGATTCACATAACGTGACTTTCTGCTTAATTGATACTAACCCACAAGGAACTGGATGTATTCAAGACGCATCTTGGGATGTTACACTATATCTTCACGATGCACATGGTCATACTAGAATCACTCACATGACTCTAACTACAAACGACATTATTGCTGACGAATCCGACCCCATCGCTAATGTTTCAGTTGAAGAACATGCACTATATCCAGACAGTCTCGAAGATCATGGTACCAAGGAATCACAGGGTATCAACTGGTCAGTCTATCTAGTCAAGTTGTCATCTAGCGGAGACGTCAAGGTCAAATTCGATGCTTGCGAATCATATGATCCAGATGCAATGAATGATGATAAGGGAATAACAACTTACACATGGACAGTCTTCCAAGATTATCCATGGAACAACCCGTCTAACGATTATGATGGGCACACATTTGAGAGAACTGAATCTATGGGTTGTGATTGGACTTACACCTTCCGTAACCAGACAGCAGACCCATCAGGATTTGCTGAAAATCCAATTCGAGTTGAATTAGAGGTTCAAGACAGAGCTGGTAGGGATTCTGATACGTTCAAAATGTACTTCGTTGTAGTTCCAGAAGATTGGGGTGACGATGCGCCAGTTTGGGAGATTCAAACGCCTCTTGATGGTTCAACTCAGACCGGAGAATATGTTTGGGTTAATGGCTCAGTGATATCAGGTAGTGAAGATAGCGATGTATCTATTGAAGCAGCCTTAGACTCCTCTATTCTCAATGAGACAATCGATGAGAAAGTTAAGCAGTTACATGATGGTAAGTTTGCTGATGTTCGAAACCTTGGAGATGGGGGAGATTTCAGTCTTAAGTTGAAGATAGATGATCTCTACAACGAGAACGGCTCAATTCAAACAATTTATCTGAAGGTTGTAGAGGGTGATGGCCAAACATGGACACTGTATCAGCAAATTGACATCAACCTCCCACCAGTAGAGTCCAATGTGGATCCATGTGAAGCAGACCCTGATGCAGAGGGTTGTGATGGCAACTCCAACACAGATACCCAAAGCGGTGGTGGCATGACAAACGCAATCTTGTATGCGGGAATCGGTGCAGTTGTTCTGTTGCTTATTTTCATAATTTCACTACTTGTAGTTAGGAGATCTAGAAAGAGTAGTGATGATGATGTAACTGGATTTGCAGGTGTTGCCGGTATGGACCCAATGGAAGCATATGTGCAACAATTGATTGCTCAAGGTTATCCAGAAGATACAGCGAGACAGTATGCCCAACAATATTCAGGTCATTTCCAAGATCAGCAGCAATAGCGAACAATGAATGAGGGCCTGGCAGTTTAATCGCTGCCGGGTGCTTCTTTCCGTCCCTAAAAGGGAAACGGGCCCGCCCTGTTACCTTTTGAATGAAAGGTTACTCGGCCCGATTGATGGATGATGCGGAAGGATACAAGGTAGCAGATATCAGCCTCGCTGATGAAGGGGCGCTTAGAGTAGACTGGGCGCGTAGCAGAATGCCAGTTCTGGCACTTCTAAGAAAGAAGGCAGAAGCAGAACAACCCCTTGCAGGGATGACGGTTGCCGGTTGTCTTCATGTTACAAAGGAAACAGCGATACTAATCGAAACGATAGTTGCAGCAGGTGCTAAAGTGTCTTGGTCGGGATGTAACCCACTTTCAACCCAGGATGATGTCGCTGCTTGGTTAGCTCGGGAAGGTTACGGAATTTATGCTTGGCATGGCCAGTCAGTTGAGGATTTCTACTGGTGTATAGATCAGACATTGGATGCTAATCCAACTTTGACATTAGATGATGGTGCCGACCTAATTTTCCGTGTTCACGATTCAAGAACTGATGCACTAGAAGGTGTAATTGGGGGGACTGAGGAGACCACTACAGGAGTTCACAGACTTAGGTCAATGAGTGCAGCAGGCGAATTGAAATATCCAGTAATCGCAGTAAATGATGCAATTACTAAATGGGATTTCGATAATGTTCATGGCACTGGACAATCTACTCTCGATGGGATTATGCGAGCAACATCGGTTCTTCTTGCAGGGAAAACATTCGTGATTTCAGGGTACGGCCATTGTGGTAAGGGTTTAGCAAATAGGGCGCGAGGTATGGGTTCAAATGTCGTAATTACAGAAGTCAACCCTTTGGCTGCTCTAAAAGCTCACATGGATGGCTTTCAAGTAATGACAATGGATGAGGCTGCACCCATTGGAGATATTTTCTGTACTGCAACAGGCATGGTAGATGTCTTAGTAAGTCGCCATTTCTCTGTAATGAAGGACGGCGCCATAATTTGTAATACGGGGCATTATGATTGTGAAATAAATATCCCAGATCTTGAAAATTTATCCTCATCTGTTCGTTCTATTAGGACAGATAATGAGGAATTCACACTTTCAAATGGTCGAAGAATATACCTACTTGCACGAGGACGTTTGGTAAATCTAGCAGCAGCAGAGGGTCACCCATCAGAAGTAATGGACATGTCCTTTGCAAACCAATTCCTTTCACTATGTAGATTAGCAAAAGAGGGCTCATCTTACGAGAATCTAGTTTTCGACATCACTCGCGAACAGGACTCAGAATTAGCCACCTTGAAACTGGCAGCTGAGGGGTGCAGTATTGACAAATTAACTACAGAGCAGAAAACTTACCACCAAGATTATTCTCACGGGACATGAGTTCTAACTCTGTTAATACCTGTAATATCTTCACCAAGCATCTTTCGACAACTCATTCCTCTTCGGTGAAAACAAAATCAACGGTAGTCATGTCAGGAATTTTTGGCACCCAATTATTTGGCAAAGGTTCAGCAGCATCAACAACCTTTTCCAATCTTTCTTGGAATGCATCTGTACGATATTTCAACAGTGATTGATACAATCTCTCTGAACGCCATTTTTCTGGAAAACAAACTTTTCCGGAACTCATTTCTATATCTGTTGCTCGAATTACGTTGTAAGCCGGCCTATTCAGTCTCATTGTCAATGATTTTGACCATTTTACACCCATTAGTACGGTTGCTATGACTAGAAGAAACCCTGTAATCATGGGCAACCAAACAGACCCAGAGAACTCTATTGAATTCCATAGTAATACTTCAATCATCACTATCGGGCCAGCCAACATGAGAAAAGTGGTTTGTTCTGATGCGGGTTTTCTGCGCCTATCTCTTTCGATGTCCTTCCAGCCAGGATGTTTTTTTTCCCAAGGCTTGAAAATAAGGGTTTTTTCTCTATCTGCAGCCTTTTTTACCGTTCCATGAAGGCGAGCAGTTCTCATTAATTGGGAGTGTTCCATTGCATCCATTCCTTCAATCCAAAGTTGATTCAGTCTTTCAGCAGCCATTCCGTATTGCCCTAAGTCTGATAGAATTGCCACCTGTTCAATTAGTGGTTCGGGATCTGTGGGGGAGGCCTCACGTCTTCGTTGCCACCAAGAAAGCGCTTCTTCTAACATCCCAAGTTCTTCTACCAATATCTGTCCGCCTCTCCACCAAGCCTTTCGGTTTTCAGAATCATATTCGACTACCTTACGGCATGCCCTCAAACATCTCGATGCCTCGCGTAGATTAGGCATACCATTAGCTGGCAATTCAAGATTGGCCCGCATCCACCAAGCATCGGAATTTTCGGGATCTGCATCGATAATCATATCGGATAGGCGGCACATTTCGTCCCTATCACCAGCATCTTCAGCATCAATGGCCTGCAACCACAGGTCTTCAACATCTATTGCCATGGCTTTCGGAACGGGTTTAGGTTCTCAATCCCATCGGCTCTAATTCTCATCATTACCTTCAGGAATTTCGTCTTCTTCCATTCCCCAATCAAGACTGGCCCAACCTCTTTCATGTAAGTAATAGAGGACCATCTTAGTTACAACTTCAATACCGGCTATTCCTAAGCCGATTTTGAAGTCTCCAGTAAGAAACCAGGCAATCAAAAAGGTATCAGTTGTCGCAATAATCCTCCAACTAAATGTTTTGACGATGCTTCTTTTCTTGCCTGCTGTACTCATGTTATCTCTATTGCGATTAATCGCACCTATGATTACCTTTCGCAACAACAAATAATCATTTTCTCCTCCACTTTTTCAATTAAATTGTCCATCCTTTAGTATTCTTGATGAAGGGAGATGCCTTGTGGTGCTTGGGGGGGGGCGTTTGCCAAAGGTAAGAAAGCCGAAAAATGGTTGGCCACGTTTGCCAATTCCTCGTAGGTTTAGAAGAGTCAGAAAGTCAAATTCTGGATTACCGCCCTGTCCCGAATGTAAGAAATATTCAGTCAAGAGAGATGAAAGACGTGGCGAAAAGTATTGCACTGAATGTGGCCTAACTCTTTAAATCAATTATCTCTTTTTTTCTTAAAGGGATTATTCGGATTCTTCTTTTTCCGATGATACCCAACATTCCTCTTTGCTCCATCACGATTGCCCCAGTGGCGTGTTTTTCCACCCTTGTCGCCGCCTCTGCGATTCGCACCTACTCTGCGGTCACCACCGCGTTTGTCACGGCCGCCACCGCCGCCTCTGCGATTTCCACCACGGTTGTCACCACGCTGGTATCCTCCGCCACCGCCGCCTCTACGATTGTCACGGCGCTGATATCCCCCGCCGTTTCCACTTGAGGCGTTCTTCGGGCGTTTTGTAGGGCATCGATTGCAAGTATCTCTCCAAGCGAAGTTATTGTTGTGGCATTTGGGACAATCCCAATCATTTCCACCTCTATCTTTCCTCTGGCTATTTCTATAGCCACCACGTCTATCCTGTCCCCTGTGGCGTTGGTTATTCCCGCGTTTTTCCTCACGATACCTTCTCTGTTGGATTTTAATTTCAGAATCACCAATTGAAGAAACATCCAACTCTTTTGCCTTTGGCAAGATATGTACTAGGGCACAATCAACACGACCAATCACTGTATCTACTCTTCCAAGGTATAATCCCTCAGTCGTTTCAAGTGCTGCACCAAGGTCTGGTGCTTCACCAGTGAATGAGATCAAAATACCCCCTTCATGGCTCTCGCGGTCGACCTTGCCACAGAACTGCATGGCCTAGGCCGGTGGCCTTGCTGTTTTGAACCCACCTGTTTTGTTTTAATCGAAATTAACGGGTTTTGCTTACTCTTGGCGGCGCCTGATTAGTCCAGCACCTATTAGAGCTATAATTGCAAAACCAATTCCTGGTGCAGGAAGTCCTCCATCGTCATCTGATGATGAAATGGCGTCTGGAACGTTATCAGTAGGATCTTCAATTACAAGTTCCACATCTTCACTAATCGATGTACATTCGCCAGAAGAGTCACAAGCATCTATTCCGATAGTATGGATTCCTTCAGTTAGTAGATCAAACGGAATCTCATCAGTCTGCCATTGATTTCCGCTTACACTAACCTGTCCCTGCTGAACTCCATCAATTTTCAATGTGAAGGTTACAGGTTCTCCATCAGGATCTGAAAAGTACCCTCTTAGAATATAGTTGGCATCAACCCACTCGTAGCCAGTGATTTCGATAGTTGGTGGGATACTTTGCTTGGATAGCCCTAAATCATACATGTAATCAAACGGAGCCATGCCCGGGCCAGTAGCTTGAACGTGTGCATGTACGGCCCCTGGTGAAAGAGCACCTACACTTGCAGAAACCACCTCATCGCCGCCATCAATGACAAAGGTGGAAACAGATTCTTCCATTCCATTTTGCATCAATGTCAATGTTACTTCCATAGCCTCACTATAAGTTGGGCTGAAAGTTAGTATAAATTCGTCTAAAGTGGTCGTATTTGCGGGGGTGATGCTGAAAATTGGTGCGACATCAAAAGTTCTTGAACCGCTAGATTGGTCACTGCTATCAGTTGCTTGGCAGGTTACAGTGGTGGTTTCTCCCATAGATGGTGAGGTAACAGTCCAATGATTTGCCTCTGCTTCTGCAAGACTCCAATCAGCAGCCCCACTACAATCAACATTGAGCATTCCTGCACCCAAATCATCATCAAACCAAGAGTTGATATCGGCTAAATCAACAATATATTCAGCGTCACCAAGTCCTGCGACAGGCAATGTCATCCCATCATTAGGGGCCTCATCTTTCCAAGTAGGTGGGTTGTCAACCTCTGGTGGCATAGTAGTGAAATCAATGAAATATTCACGTGCTGCAGGCCAATCTTGATTATCATATGTAAATCTTCTAGAAAATTCAGTACCATCAGTTACTGCAATCATAGAGTAATCTAAATCATCCTCGCTTTGGTATGACTGACATTCATCTCTAGTTTCATATGTCTGTCCATAGTCATCCGCTTCATCGTCTTCTTCAGTGTATGTTGTTGTGCAATCATGTTCTTCAAATGAATGAGAAATTCTTAGTTGGTCTTGTTGATGTGGGAAAGTGTAAGTGAATTGGGCATTAGTCAAATTCCTTCCAACCATTGCAAGAGTGAAGTTTGTAGAATCGATAGGCTCATCAAACTGTACTGAAGCATTGAGATAAATGATTGTATCACAACTATGAGGGCCACACTCACCTTGGTTAGCCGGATAGACAGGCACTTCTTCACAAGTGATGGTCCCAGTTGGCCCACCGAACTGATCTTGGCATCCTCTTCTTTCCGGATGACCTTCGGGAATTAGGTTAGTTTCTTCTAATGTCATACCATCTTTAACCCACGTGGCATTATTCCAGTTCACTCCTTCACCACCTCTATGAGCGGGTCCGCCTCTGAACCCGATTCGAGTGTAGGTCTGAACAACACAATCGATTCCAATTGCTTCGACACCATCTTTTTCATCAGTTGATAGCCAACTATTGTCTCCTCCAGGAAGTCCCTCAAAAAGGCCATCAAGACTCTCTCTAAGGTCGCCAGAATAGGTGCCATTCACCATTGCCATTGCCCTAACAAAACCGCCATCCCAATTTTGATTTATTACCACGTCAAAATCAGCATAGTTGTAGTAAAACATATCCTCAAATGAATATCCAGTACAATCAGCTTCAATCTGTCTCCCTGTTGCAGAGTTCAGAATATCAATTTCATTCTCTGGTTCTTCTATTGTCGTTGGTTCTGTAATATGTAGTAGGGATGCAAAAATCATCAATGCTACCAAAACAAATGCGGAGCATAACCGCCCATTTCTTATCGCCATTACCACCGCGAGGTCGCGTTTAGTGAAAGAGGGTTTTCCTTCCTGACACTTGGTGTTTTTTGCAACACCGGAGAGAAATTCAGGGCCGAAGTCCTCGGAATCGGCGCAAAAATAGCATTCCTGGGATGATTGACCAAAGAATTGTGGATACCCAAATATAACTCTGGGAGATAATTGGCCTGTCATCGGGTTTGAGGTTTCCTTCAAGCAGTAACTGGTATACTCCGTTGGGAGATAATAGATCTATAATTTCGCTAAACCGATTGTATTGATTAGATTCTAGATTAGTAACATCTACGCCCATTAAAGTTGCTAGTATTGCGGTGAAAAGTAGCCAAACAAATGTGAAGAGCATCCAGACTCCAATACCTAATGTAACCGAAGACCCCAAATCTTTTGCAACACTTGAAGCAAGTAATTGAATACAAGCATACCAGAATATAATCAATCCAGTTGGAATTATGAAATATAACCAGTCGTAAAGAGTTGGTAATTCGCCCATCTGTTGTTCAATTAGGAATGTTCCAATTATGCAGAAAAAAGTGGTTGGGATGAATACTGCCAACCATAATCCTTGAAGTTGAGACCTGGCCAAGTCAAACCTATCTATTGGTTGTGATAGTTCAATAGATAATTCGCCAGTCAATCTTTTCCTACTAATTCCATCAAATCCAAGAAGAACAACTCCTAGAGTTGCCGAGAATAGAACAAACAGGCTAACTAGGAACAAAATTTCGTATGGGGTTTCGTATTGTAATTCTGAAGTCAATTTAGAAGAAGGATCAGAAAGACCCCAACTACCCAAACAAATGAAAAGAAACAAAAGACCAATCAAAGCAATCATCCGCTGGCTTCGAAAATGCATTTTTGCCTCCATCCAAGAGAGAACCCATATCTTCTTTTCACGAGATACCCTACTCATCTTCTTCAACTCCCAATTTTCTTAACGGAATCATTGAATCATCTCCCACTTCAAGCCCAACAGTTTCAACAGACTCTCCAGTTGCCGCTGCTAACATTTCTTCAAGTGAGGGTAGTACTGTTTGTAATAGACAAATTTCTCCTCCCGATTCTTCAATCGATTGCAGAACATTGTGCCTTTCGTCGCTACTCCATCCACCCTTTTTATGCAGTGATATTCGCCATTCTTCTCCAGACCATACGTCACATTTCTGAATTGAAATACCCTTTCCAAAAGAGTTGTCTGATGGCGGACACCAACCATTACCTGCAACAATTAGATATGGATCACAACCAAGCATTTTTTCAACCTCTAGTAGCGTTCCTGAAGCGACCATTTGGCCACGATGAAGAATTGCCAAGGAATCTACGAATAATTCCATCTCGTGTAAATTATGGCTACTAACAATGATAGCAACACCTTTGTCAGCTAGTTCGCGTAGAAGATGGCGGAAAGCGGCTTGAGCTACTGGGTCGAGCCCATTAAGGGGTTCATCCAGTAACAAAATGTCAGGTTTGCCAAGGAGGGCACAAGCGAGAGTCAATCTTTGCCTCATCCCTTGACTCATATTGTCTAATGGAGTATCCATGCGATTACTCATGCCCACTGTTTTCAACATTCTTTCACAATCACCACCTTCTCCTCGAATGGTTATTAGCCGATTCAAAACTTCTCTTGGTGTGGTTGTCCCTGACCAATTTACTCTCTCCGGCATCAATCCAATGTGGCGTTGGGATTTTGACCAACCGAGCATCTCTCGGTCTTGTCCAATGATTTGAACATCACCTTTCTGTTGTTCATTTAATCCAGCAATTGTGTGTAATAGGGTTGTTTTTCCCGAACCATTAGGTCCAATTAATCCAAGGATGGTGCCCCTACTTACCTCTAAATCGACGTTGTGTATTCCCGCACCAAATCTCTTTTTCCATGGCTGATGCCATTTCGTGAGTCGATGTCGGTATGTCACCCCTGATAGTGATAACAGTGGCGCCCCCTCTCCCATACCCCCTGATTATGCATCATGTTCTCAAACGTGCCGCCCCAAGTCTCAGTAGTCGGTGCTTTAACCTGTTAGTTCGTTTTCGGCGAGTCGAAGCAAATGACGCTGCTCTTCACTTTGATGACTTGGTTGGCCCCGCTAGGGCTACTTATTGTGTGGCAGTGGAGTTTGTGGAGGCAACAAAAACCAGAAGTCCAGTTTTCTGATTGGTTACGTGCAGACCCATATATTTGCGGACTAGCAATTGCTCAAGGATTGATTTTCATCATTCCGTTGGGTATCTGGCTCATAATTTCGGTATTTATTTTTTCAATGACGATTTCGTTAATGATTAGCGAACAACAGAGGATAGAATGGGGCCAAAGAAAAACGGCCAGAGCACTCGCATTATTTTTGCTAATTTCAATCCATGTTATGTCCGGCTTTTTGCCTGTTTCAGAACCCAACAGTGATGAAAAATGGGGGCCCCCAGTAATTGAAAATTCAGAAAACAATCAATTTTGGCCAGCTTCTCAACAGGACATTTGGCTTCTTCCTGATGGTACCATAATTGTTGAAACCCATATGCATACCCCTGGAATCATTAATCCATGGATTTCTACTATGGCATTGAACGAATATTCACAACTTACTGATGCAAAAGAGATTCGCTTTCAGGAAGCCGCTTCATTGATGGATGATTGGGTGGGCCCCAACTCATTCACACTTTCACCAATTCATGAAGGCGTTGTACATGATTATGATGGCCAAAAACTACTCTATACTCATGATGATGTTATGCTTGATTTACTTGGCTCATTTCCCTCTGGAGAAATGATTACAGTATGGAAACCAACATGGGGTGGAGAGATGCATCTTCTGACAGTAATCAAGGTTGGTTCAGATCCTTTTGTAGGTGACCCTGGTGCCCAAAAATATGTGATTGATTGGCTGTCCAACTAATAACAATTAGATTTAGGAACCCCTAAATTAGGGCAACCTAATCTTTATGTATGGGGGTTATGTCCGGCGCTTTAGGGCAACCTAAAAGTGATGATAATGGCGATAACAATGAGAAAAAAGATAACGAGTTCGGTTTTGGTATTGTTGATGGTAACAACCTTCCTGTCAGGTTGTCTAGGCACGGATGATGAAGAAATCGAGTCCCTAGAGCAACTGGTTGTTGCGTTCGAGATTAAGGCCGACTATGAGAGCATAGACGAAAACCCCCAAATTCTAGCTGATTACTTGTCTGAGAAATTGAATTACGATGGTTCTCTGTACAGCGTAGCTTCTGAGGTTGCAATGATTGAAGCTCTCCGATTTGGAAATGCTGACATCGCACTCATGGATGGGGGCGCGGCATGGGTCGGGTGGCAGGAATATGGCCTGGACGCCATGGCTGCAGATGAGAAATCTGATGGCAGGACCTACTACAATGCTCACGCGTGGGTGAGGGCGGACAGTGAGATGGCCGCAGCGCACCTTGATGTTGATCCATACACGGATCCATTTGCCCTACTTGAGGGCAAGACATCATGCCATACAGGGTGGCTCAAATCCGCAGGAATGCTACTTCCTATGGGTTACATGATTGGACACGGGTATGCAAATGTGGTGGGCGACCCCAATGATATCGAGACTCTGAGGAACACAATCTATGGCTTCTTCAACGAGAACGCCTCAATCCCCGACTCTGGCACACCATACTACGGTTACTCTGGTGCTGTGAAGTGCCTATCGGATGGGACCGGAGATGTCGCCTTCGCTAAGGATAGCACAGTCGACTCTTACTGCGATAACGAAATGGATGCGGACAACGAAGATTGGTGTTTGGAAAGGGATCAATATATTGCCCTTCCAGAATTTGGTAATGCACCTAGTCATCCAGTAATGTACAATCCAGAGTTGTTGGACTCTACAACGGTTACTCTAGTTACCGATGTACTAGTTCAAATGAGCGAAGACGCTGAGGGGAGCGAGATTCTAGAAAATGTACTCAACACTCCTGGAATAGTGGCAACAAATGCTGAGGATCACATGTCCAGCTATTCTTCACTGGTTTCCAACATTCCAGGAATATCCGCATATTACAGTGACAAATATACGATTAATGAGACAGTATCTCCTACTATTGATCAAATAAGGATTGCATTTGAGGTCAAGTCCGATTATGAGAACATAGATGAGAATCCTCAGTTGTTAGCAGATTACCTTGAGGAGACTCTCGGTGTAGATGGTGAACTGTATAATGTTGATTCTGAAGGGGCAATAATAGAAGCTCTAAGATTTGGACATGCAGATATAGCATTCATGGATGGAGGGGCCGCCTGGGTAGGTTGGAAGGAATATGACTTGGCTGTTATGGCCGCCGATCAGAAATCTGACGAG
>CAYNXD010000003.1:0-18639 GCA_964401115.1 uncultured Candidatus Poseidoniales archaeon
GAGTGGTTAGATTCAGTAATGGGTGCTCGCGTTGGCAATATTCTCGAATGGTTTGAGTAATTTAGTAACAAATTGTACGCCACCTTCATGATGTGTAAGGGTAACAGCCGTCCGATGGCTGACTTGAAACAGGTGTTCATGCCGACAGTCGTTGATGTTGATGGGAACACTACTGCTCTAGGAGTTACCTCCAAGGAAAGTGATGCATGGGATGTGCTTAGAGCCTTCTTTTCTAAAGCAGAAGATACCGAGTTCATTGAGGCCTTTGTTGAATCATGGGAAGTTGATTTCATTGGTGAAGAACCTAATAATGAATTGGGAAGGCTAAGAAGAAGACCGTGCCCGATTTGTGAAAGGTCCTCATTTTGGGAAGAATTAGGGGATAATAACTTCAAAGGAGAAAGACAGGGCAGTAGTGGCCGTTGTCATAGGCCTGAATGTTCTGCTTGGATAGAACAAAATAACGTTGAAGATGATAGGTGGGATTGCGGTTGGCCCGCTGCCCAATGGACGAAAAGAGTAGAAAGTTACAATTTGGGTTTCAGGGGATTAGTAGAAATGCGTGGAGCTGTGACAGCAGCAGGGAAAAGAAGGCACTCAACAATGAGTAAAGAGATAATGGAAGACCTTTGACTCACATCGAATCAATTGCTATAATTCCTAAACCACTACAACCTGCAGAAATTAAGTTTCTCGCCGCCTCTGAAAGCGCCAAGTTCCTAGAATTTACTATATCCCCATCAATCACGTGATTGTCCCTGTAGAATCTATTGTAATCTGTTGCTAGACCTAACAAGTATGTGCAGAATTGATTGGGCCTTTGGCTAACTATGGATTTATCTAATTCCTCTGCAAAAGTTGCAATCCTCTTAACAAGAGAGGCGGCGGATTCTGATAATCCTGACCAATTAAAATCCTCAGAAAGATGTGATTGTAAATTGTGTCCTTCTTTTTCCAAACGGCGAATAATTGAGCAAGCCCTAGCATGACTATACATTATGAAAGGTGCTGAATCGGATTCAAAACTTAGAGCATCTTCCCAACGGAAATTGATGCCCTTTTCTGGAGATACTCGAATGATATTGAATCTCACCGCCGAAATCCCCACAGCTTCACCGATTGCAGTCAATTCTTCTTCGGATAAATCGCTTCTAATTTCCCTAACCACCTCGGTTGCCCTTTCGGCGGCTTCATCGATTAGATCATCCATGTAGACAACATTACCACGGCGCGTACTCATTTTGCCATCTGGCATCTTTGTGAAAGCATAAAAGACAACATCGGGGTTGTCTATTCCAAGTTCATCAAGAGCAATGCCGACTTGTTTCGACTGTAACTTATGATCTTCTCCAAGAATATTGAGTAGCCTTTTTGCCTCGGACCACTTCCATTGATGGTATGCAATATCTCTAGTAGCATATAGACTTGAGCCGTCACCCCTACGGAAGTAGAACTTGGTACTTTTTCCTTGAATACCTCTACTCTCAAGTTCTAGGAAATGGGCCCCATTATCTGCAGTCCCATGTAATTCACTATCCTCAAGTTGAGACATAATCAAATCTACTGACCCGTCAATGATGAACTTTGATTCTTTAGTGAAAGAATCGAATTCTATCCCCAGTCTTGCCAATGTATCCAACATACCATCCAAGACTGGTTGATATGCACTCTCAAATTTTTCCAAAGTCGGTTTATCTGCTTCTTCGGATGCTTGAACCAGTTCCGTGACCCCCGATTCAACGGTTGAGCCTTCTTCCTTGAGAAGGAGGTTAGCTGCCTGATAGAATCTGACTCTACGATGATCCTCCTTGTGGGGGTAACTAGATGACTCGTTCATTTCTGCATGGTTCAATATTTCATTGACTTTTTCATCATCCAAATTATCCAACGCCCAAGCCAAAATTCCAACTTGCTTACCCATATCATCAACGTAATATTCAGCCCTTACATCGTCACCTGCAAGTCTATGCATCCGTACGAAGGTATCACCTAGGATTGCATTCCTAGAACGGCCCACATGAAACGGCCCATTTGGATTTGCTGAAGTGTGTTCAATCAGTAAGGAGGATGGGGTTCGGAAATGACCAATTAATTCTAAATTCTCCAAAGTATGCTTAATTGTTTGATTTGCAAGCCATTCCGAATCTACGAAAAAATTGCAGAACCCACCCTCATTTGATACTATACTTAGGCCCTCTACATTTGTTAATTCATCTGACAAAATTTTTGCTAATGATGAAGCTATTTCTTGGGGGGACTTTTTGAACGCCTTTGCTAGTGAAAAACAGGGTAGTGCCAAATCTCCTTGACTAGAATGTCTAGGCGTGGTAATGTTTGCAAACGTTGAATCGGGGTCATCATCCCCAATCTGATGAAGTGCCCTCAAAACTGAATCGGTGATCAAATCTCTTAACTGGCGCACAATATCAACTCCAACTCCACCGCAATAAAGCTGCCATTCCTCCAAAAGCCTGCTTCAAAGTCATACCTTCTTCAGAATCAGTAGAAATCAGCCTTACTCCTGCTGCAGATTGAGAGGCCAATAGTGACAATTCATCAATCAAATCAATCTCCTTGCTTTCATCTTCCCTTACCTGGTCAGAATCAGCACCACAATCTGGACAATCTGGGATTTGGGTAACTCCCTCAGAGGTTAATGACCAATCATGCTTACATTGGCGACAATTGAAAAATACCTTCTTCTTTCTTAGAGACTCTGAAATTAGTAGGGTATCAACTGCACCTTGATCAAGAGCGGATCTAATCATCATCTCACCATATGTTGCCTTCGGGTGAGCATTCATTATCTCCTTTAGGAATCGATCAACAAACTTCCTCTCCTCATCTAGTTCAATCTTATCCATCAGGTCGCCAGCATTCTGAACTAATTCTCTCAAACCACTCTCATTGGAATAACCAACATCAAAAAGTGGTTTCTTAACTATTTTATTTATTTCATGGTGCAAGTATCCGTTGTTAATTACGAAATCCTTAGTTGCCCCCGGGCCACCAACAATTATTCCTTTCAAGTCAGGAAGCATTGGCAGCCAATATTCGCAAGCCCTCTCTGTCACCTTTTTGAAAAATTTATCTGCAGCTTCTTCAATCAATCTTTCAAATCGCTGCTGGGATTGACCACCTTGTCTATGCTTGCTTGGAACAAGACTAGTGATGTGCTTCTTACAATAGACTGTTCTGCCACTTGCAATACCATAAGCCCCTTCGCCTCGATCAATTACCAATAATCCATATGCCGTCCTATCAATCAACATCTCTTCAAGTTGGCTAGTCTCAAAAGTACTGTCACAACGATACCGAAATGATGTAAATGGTTCAGGAGGATTATCAATTACGTAAGTCTTCATTCTACTTTTGTTATTACCAACGATAACATGGCCAGTAAAAATTGCCACACCCATTTCTCCAGCATCTCTTCGATTGGCAAGAGCAGCGGAAGCTGATTCAATAGCATCTATCACGTGCTTCCTTGTTTGATTTGATTTAATGTTTCGAGCTTGTCCAGATTCATTCGCCAACTGGTGCCTAACATCTGCAACTTGTCTATCTGGAGGAATAATTACTGTAACTAATTCAGTACCCATACCTCTAATCTCCATCAATTCCTCGAGAACACGCTTGAAACGGAGGCGGATTGCCTGTTTCTCTGCATCATCACTCATCAGAACCACTCTGTGGTTCTTTGGGCTGGCCGAGGGGTTATCAATCCTTTAGGCAATTATTCGACGGTTTGTATCAGACGGGCTTATCAAGAGCCAATGCAACGGCGTTTGCAATGAGTCATATTTCAGTCGTCGCTCTTGGAGGGAGTTTGATGTATTCTGGATCTGAAATTAATAATCAATGGTTGGCTTCAGCAAGCAACGTAATTGTTGATTATGCATCCACTGGGAAAAAGATTGCAATAGTTATCGGAGGTGGATTTTTAGCACGGAAAAATATTTCGGAAGCAAGGAAGTCAGGAGTTACTGACACGTTTGACTTGGACCTCGTTGGTATAGATGCCACCAGAGAAAATGCAAGCACTTTCAGACAATCATTGGAGATTAATAATTTAGATGTAGCCAAACATATTCCAACCTCCACAGAAGAAGCTGCTGATTTACTAAACTCATTTCAAATTGTAGTTATGGGAGGTACAAAACCGGGACATACTACCGATGCTGTCTCAATTAATTTAGCAGTTCATTCGAATGCAAATGGATGTACAATAGCAACCAATGTTGATTTCGTGTATGATAAAGCCCCACAGAATAACCCTGATGCAGTTCCATTTGAGAAGATGAATTTAGAAGATTTACAAAGAATTGTTGGACCTCCAGAACACATGGGCGCAGGACCTAATGTGGTAATTGATCCGATTGGTGTTCAGGTTGCTATAGAACACAACATTGAGTTGGCTCTTTTGAATGGAGAGGATCTAGATAACCTAGCAAAAAGGTTAGCAGGAGAAACCTTTACCGGGACCATAATAGAGGTGAAATAATGGGGAGAATGGAAGAAAGATTGAAGAAGGCAATTGCCAAAACTGCAGAGGGTGCAAAAAAGAAAGTGAAGGAACTTTCCATGAACCCGAAAAGTTCGAAATATGTTGCGCCGCATAGGCATTGTGTAATATGTTACATTCCGATACCTTTGGAATCAGAGCCGCCGATATGTTCCGATGATTCTTGTTCAGAAAATCAAGCATCAAAAGAACGCTCTAGGAAGAGACTCAATATTATGCTATATCTATTCCCTGCCATAGCAATCATGCTCTTCCTACTGCCTTTATTCACATAATTTCAGGCGAAGCATTCATCCACCTTGGCCGTTTAGTTGTTTTCATGATGGTACGCATCATGTCGGTCTTGCCTTTGCTGACCGGCTCATTATGCGTACTACTTGTTCTAGTTGGGGCAATTGGTTATACCTCTGACTCTGAAACAGTTGAGGTACCCATACCACCATGCATACCAGGTTCTGATGAAGACTGTGAAGTAGGAATGAATCAGGATAATCTTTCAGTCCCCCAACCTTTCATGTTACTAGATGTTAAAGTCGATATGCGCTGGGACCATGGTGATGATGCTTGGATTGGCGTAGTAGATGTAGATTCAATAGATTGGGATAAATGCGAACCAGATGATCAGGGCCTTACGGGTTGCACTGCTTCAGATTTCGACATTATCGCTGGAGGGCCAACTTCTCAGGAAGGTCTTGAATGGGAACTTGACCCAGGGGAAACTAGATTCATTACAGCTGGAAGGGCTGGTACCATATCACTGGAAAGCAATTTAGTGACCTATTCATACAGTGTTGGAATGGCTACGATTCCTATGCTGCTTCTAGGCACCATAGGAGTAGCCCTATGTCTTTCAGGGGTGCAAATGGCATTCCCTGTAAAGTTCTCAAGGAATGACAAAGAGGCACCGCTCCGTTGAATAACCTAATCGTACTCGGAGTAAGTGAGTGACCTATATGACTGACTTCAAATGCCAAGTTTGCGGAGTTATAATCGAAGTTCAAGGATTGCCAAAAACTCACTACGGGCACAAAATTTTCTGTACAAGATGCGGACATGTTTCATCTACAAATTGATTATTCGACATCTTCACGGTGCCAACCATCTGGAAGAGAAAGAGGGTCACTAATATCATCTGCTGCAATTCTAGAGACTAATTCTTCACGTAATTGTTCGATAGCTATTCCTTCAGTGGCGGAAACACAGATATGTCCTGAAACTGGATTAATTCCTGTATCGATGTTTAACAAATCTGCTTTACCATCTACAACCAAAAGTGGTGTTTGGGGTAATAAATCTGCAACTTCGCTTAACAAATTTTGTTGTGAATCAATCTTTGTACCGCCATGTTCAGCAGGATCTAATAGAAAAAGTACAATCGATCCTATGTGCTCAAGAGCAACAATTGCTTGCATTTCAATATTATTTCTCTTCTCCATTGGACGATCTAGAAGACCTGGAGTATCCACCATTTGATACCTCCTCCTACGGTGAGTAAAATGGCCAACATGTAATTGCTGAGTAGTAAATGGATAGGAGGCAACATCTGGCTCACTAGTTGAAAGAGTTCCAATAAGTGCTGATTTACCTACATTTGGAGAACCGGCTACTACTATGCAAGGTTCATTTGAATCAATTGAGGGAAGCTTTCGAAGTTTATCTCGAGCTTTGTTTAGCCACTCAAGAGATGGATTAACCTGATCAATGACTGATGAAATTCTACCGTATGCCTCCCTCCTTCTTTGATGCATTCCATCAATATTGACCATCCTGTCTATCTGGCGCACATATCTTTGGGCTATTTCCATGCTCTGATCTGCAGCCCATTGAATAGTTGAAAGATGGTGCCTATAAGCGTCACAACCAACCGCTGCATCGATAAGCGCAAAATCAAACTCAGATTGTTGATCCAGTGACGGCCATTTCTCAACATACCCCTTTAGAGTTGAGTCTAGTACATCACTAGCAGATTGAATCATTCTCTTCATCTGTTTTCGGGTCCTGAACATTCTATCGCTGTCATCTACAGTATCCTTAGCCTTGGTTGCCCTACTGTATGCTTTGTCTAGAAGTTCATCCGCAAACAAAACAGTGGGTATCTTCTTCCAAACAATCACTGTCACTAGCAACCCTCCGAACTTGCCGGCTCATCCATCCCTCTTCAACCCAAAGGGCAGAAAAGTGATGATTTGAATAGAGTATCAATAATATGTTTCCAATGAAATGAAAAAATTCAATGTAAAATGAGTAGCATTCTTTTCAAAGGTTGAACCTCTCAGCCTTACAGAGGGGAGACACGTGAAGGACAAAAAGGGTAAGAAATCGACAAAATCGGATTTGCCGGAATGGGCTGTTCCACTGTGGGAGGATTTGGGTAAGCCAGATTTCTCAGAATTTCAAGATATTCGTTCTGGCCCCCTATTAGAAAGACGTACTGGACTAAGAAGAGATGATTTTATTGAAATTCTACTAGATTCAAGGGGATTGCCAGATGGGATGGACAATTGGATGCGTGGTAGATTGATGGGGACCAATAAACAGAGTCTCGAACTGCTTACCCCAGACGGGTTATATCATTACGTCTCTAGAAGAAATATCATCGATGTCATTCTTGTAGCACATATGCGAGCAGCATATATTGATGACCGAGAATTACTAGATTATGAAAGAGAGGACATGAAAAGACGTAACTCCCTTCACGAAGAGGTGGAGAAGAGAACCGAGGGTGGTAATGATAGTCACGTTTGGGGTTGAATTATATGTCATTAAGTGATAAAAAATGCATTCCTTGTGAAGGAGGAGTACCACCCCTTAGTAGTGAAGAAATTATTCCTCTTTTGAATCAATTGGATAATCAATGGAATGTAATAAATGACCATCATCTAGAAAGAATTTGGGAATTTGCAAATTTTCAGACCTCTCTAGATTTTGTCAACTCCGCTGGAGCAATTTGTGAAGAACAATTTCATCATGCTGACTTTGATTTTGGTTGGGGTAGGGCCAAAGTAACAATTTGGACACATAAAATCGATGGGCTAACCGAATCCGACTTCGTATTGGCAGCAAAACTCGATCAATTGTAGGGGTGAGTAAATGGCTAAAGACCCTAAAGGTCGAGAAAAACCTGGCTACAAACGCCACGTTTTCGTTTGCACACATGAAAGGGATTCTGATGCAACTAGGCCTTGTTGTTCTGCAAGAGATAGCCTAGAAGTAATGAAAAAGTTAAAGATGGCCGCTAAGAAACAACAAATAACTGATGCAAGGGTACAAAAATCAGGATGTTTGGACTTTTGTGAAAATGGAATTTCTTGTGTTGTTTATCCAGAAGGGACATGGTATTCAATAAAAAATCCAGATAGGGATATACCAAAAATTCTAGAACATCTTAGAACTGGAATTCCAAGTGATTCTTGTAAAATGAAGTTAGAGGATTAGAATGCGTAGAATTGTTTACACCAAGAAAGGTGGATTGGATTCCATCGAGATTATCGAAGAGAAAAGTCCAACACCATCTTCTAATGAAGTATTGATTGAAGTTCATCGTGCTGGAATTAACTTTGCTGATCTGATGATGAGACAGGGACTATATGGGGCTGCCCCAAAATTCCCATTTACGCCTGGATATGAAATAGCAGGAGAAATAATTGATTTAGGCAAGGATGTATCAAATTTTTCTAAGGGTGATCGAGTTGTTTCATTATGTGGTTTCGGAGGTTATTCTGAAAAAGTATCTGTGCCAGTTGAACGAACATTTTTGCTTCCAGATGATGTCAGTTTCGAAACTGCTGCTGCGATGCCGGTTACATACGCAACTGCATATCATATGCTAAAGTTCCTAGGTAATTTCCAGAAAGGGGATTCTATTCTAGTGCATCATGCAGCAGGAGGGGTCGGTACTGCAGCCGCACAAATTGGAAAATACTTGGGCGCATCGAAAATTATCGGCACTTCTTCATCGGAAAAATCTGATTTTGTAATAGAACAGGGCATGATACATGTTGATAGGAAGAAGGGCGATTTTGTAGAAATTTGCAAAAAAGAAACAAATGGGGAAGGCGTACATCATGCCCTAGACCCAGTTGGTGGGAATCACCTAATGAGATCATACAAGTCACTGCGTTCTGGTGGAAGGCTATACTGCTTTGGAGCATCTTCTGCCGTAAGTGGTTACAATCGTTCTCTGATTAGCGCAGTTAAGATGTGGAAATCAACTCCAAGGTTCGACCCCCTAAGGATGATGAATTCTAACAAATCTGTTTTTGGAGTCCACCTAGGGACTTGGAAGGATCAGGAAATACTAGCGCAACATATGTTGGAATTGGCAAAATTATTGGGAGAAGGATGTATCAATCCGATAGTTGACAAGGTTTTCAGATTCGAAGAAGTTGCTAAAGCTCAGAAGTATATCCATGATAGAAAAAATAAGGGCAAGGTGCTTCTAGATTTCAGCCCCAGCAAATTGTAGTTGATCTCGAAAATCATAGTTTTACAGGCCTAGTAGCTCCGCATGCTTGACATTTTAGTAGAGTGGTTCTATCCTCTTTTATGAATCTAGTATCTGGTGCATTACACTGGCCGCATAAAACAAATGTATGTACATAATTACCCAACTTCTGCTTGATTCTCTTAGGAGGTATTCTTCCTTTGAGCAAAACCCTTCTCTCTTCTCTTGAACCCGAAGTCCCTAGTTCATTCTGCATAAAATGATAAACATGATTTGCATCCCTATCCATCATATCTACAATGTCTGAAAAATTTCTGATAATGGTTTGACTTCCTTCAATTAGTACATCTGGCTCTGGTAACTTCCATCGTGCTGAAGATGATAAATCCTGAGGGATGTTGTCACGTGCGCGGTCGAGAAGTGACTCGTAATCAAACCCTGCCATCGATTTGCCGACCTGAGCACCCCTGTTAAGACCACCGATAATTCAACAATGTAACTGCTCCCCGCAGAATAATCATGGGGGAGCAGGTGAGGGTTCATTTTGCTCGGATTCATGAAGATGCTGAACCCCCAACCCAGGGCTCATCACTTGCCGCTGGTTGGGATTTAAGAACAATTCAAGAAACAAAAGTTTTGAAGGGAAAATCTTGCAAAGTTAAAACCGGTTTAAAAATTGCAATTCCAGAAGGTTATGAGGGACAGGTTAGGGCTCGGTCATCTCTTGGAGCTAAGGGGCTAATACTACCTAATGCACCAGGTACTATTGATGCCGATTATAGGGGTGAGTTGATGGTGCTAATGACTTGGATTGGAGAGGGTAAATCATATACCATCCCTAAAGGAGAAAGAGTTGCCCAATTGGTTATTTCACCTGTACCAAGTGTGTCATTTATTGAAATTCATGAGGCCGATCTAAGTGATACCAAACGAGGGGATGGTGGTTTTGGTAGTACTGGGCGCTTCTAAATATCAACCAATATTTTGATTTGGCCCAGTATTGATTGTTTCCACACCGCCTATGGCGGTGGGTTCATATCGGTCTTTCTCACCCTTTGAACCGAATGGCGCTGAGTGTCGATGAATTAAGAGCGAAGGTTCTTGCCCTAAGAGAGCAAGGATTGAACGACCAACAGATTGCTGATGAGATGTCAATTTCCAAGTCTACTATCACTTGGTTACAGGGAACTTCAGCACCTGATGGAAAACCTGATGATGTACGAATTGGTTGGCGTACAATTGGTGTAAGACCTCAGCGAATTGATGGGGTTGGAATGATAATGGCGGACATAGTCGATGAACACTTCCCCGATGGCATAGATACTGTAGTAGGTATTAGCCTAAATGGGATATTATTCGCTCAGTCTGTTGCTACACAAGTAGGTGCGGAAATCTCAATTTTCCGTAGTGCAGTGGGTGACAAAGGTGGTGCTCTTTCTGAGAAATATGGCAATGTCGGAGGACGTAAAGTGATCATTGTAGATGATTTGTTAAACAGTGGTGAGACGATGAGGGGGGCAATTAGCTCGCTTTCAGACGATGGGGCTGAAGTAGTTCTCTGCATGGTCCTAGTTAATAAGACCGAGAAAAACGAAATTTCTGGAGTGCCTCTTCGTGGATTAATCAGAGCAATATCGGTCTGATTGGGTGTGAGTGATGCACTGGGCAGATGTGATTGCCGAGCGTTTGGCTGAAAGAGGCGATTCGCATGTCATGGCAACTGGCATTACCCCCTCTGGGCCAATACATGTTGGAAATATGAGGGAAGTCTTGACTGCAGACATGATAGTAAGAGCATGTGAGAGAATCGATTTGAAAGCAGAATTGGTTTATATCGCAGACTCCGCAGACCCTTTGAGAAAAATTTACCCCTTTTTAGATGAAGAGGTATATTCTGAATATGTAGGCCATTCTCTAGCAACAATTCCATCTCCTGATGGCAATGGGAACTATTCTGATTTCTTCCTAAAACCATTCTTTTCTGCTTTGGATGATATTGGAGTAGAATACAGGGTTGTTGACGCATATACATCATACCAAGAAGGCAAGTACACCGAAGCCACGAAAACTGCAATAGAAAAAAAGGTAGAGATTTCTGAAATTATACAACAAGTTTCTCAAAGGCCGCTTGATGATAACTGGTTCCCTTACAACCCAATTGATGAACAAGGAAATATGCACGGAATTAAGGTCACCAGATGTGAATGGCCTTTTGTAGAATGGTCTTCAGAAGATGGCCGAACTGGTAAAACAAACATTGAGAAAGGCGGGGGTAAATTACCATGGAGGTTAGATTGGCCTGCTCGCTGGAATTGGTTGGGAGTGACCTTCGAAGGTTGTGGCAAGGATCACTATTCAGCTGGTGGGTCTTGGGACACTGGGCTGAAATTAGCCCCATTGTTTGGCTCACCACCCCCAATGGGTATGATGTATGAGTGGATTTATCTCAAAGGAAAAGGAGCAATGGCTAGCAGCAAAGGAAACACTGTTAGTGGTAAAGAATTGCTTGATATTGTACCACCAGAAATAATGCGCTTTTTGATTGCTAGAGTTAAGCCTGGCAAACACATCGATTTCGACCCCGGAGAGGGATTAATTTCACTTGCTGATGAATATGAGAGGCTAGAACAGAGATATCACAAAGAATTGTCCGGAATTGAGCATAAAAAAATCGAAGATAGTAGTAGAAAAGAACAACAGATGATGGATGAGGCGAGGAAATTTGAGTTGGCACAGGTTTTGAGAAAGGGCACAAAACATAGTGAAGGGTTGGGCGTTTCTTTTAGCCACCTATCTACTCTTTGTCAAATTAAATCCAATCAGGAAGACCTATTGAATTCATTATCCAGAAGTCATGAGATAAATATTCATCAACCTGACAAACGTCTTTTGGATCGTGTAGAGAGAATGAGAAATTGGATTGATTCTGACTGGTTTCCCGAAAATGCTAGGATTGAATTGGCTAAATCAATAGATTCTGATAATTTTAATGATGAACAAATCACATTTCTTAATCAATTCAATTTACTTAGTGGCAACATAGACTGGAATGAAGCAAATATCCAAGAAGCGATAAAAAAATCAATTTCAGATTCTGAATTGTCACCACGTCAAGCCTTTACTACGCTATACCAAAGTCTGTTGAATATGGAGAGGGGGCCCAAATTAGCCCCACTTCTAGTTGAGCTGGGGAAAGATGATGTGATTTCTCTTCTGGATGGCCTCAACTAGGCACCTAAATGGCACAAGATTGCACGAACCGACATTATGATTGAAATGGTATGGGTGTGTGAAAGGCTTGATGCCGGTCTACTGCCCGAAGTGCGAAGGCCCCAACGAAGCCACTGCAAAGTTCTGTTTACAATGTGGAAATGACTTTGAAGATGATGGGTTAATTACCTCAACTGGGCACGATGTCAAGGCATTAAAGGAGGCAATAAAATCTAGAGACGATTTGTCTATGGCTGAGAAGTTCGACCTAATTGCCAAGGTAGAAGAAGGACAGAATCCAATTGAATTGGGAATTGCAGCCTCTGCTGATCAATCATCAGGAGATGAGGGGGTTGTATCCCCTACTCCAGAAACTCCTTCAGATTCCACTAGTACATCATTCCACACCAACCCAGCAGCGGCTGCTGCTGTGGCTCTTGTATCCCATGAAAGTGATGCTTGGAGAATGGTGATGTCTGGTAGAGTGAAAACTAATGATCCTATCTTCCAGCAAGCCATGAATCTGGGGATGGATGCGAGCCACCATATCCACGATATTTCTCATGGAGGAATTGATGAAACAAATCTCACTAATGAGGATTTACGAGCAATACCTGTACTAAAACCCCCTAAGAGATCATTTTGCCCCAAGTGTGGTTCTGATATACTATCTCACAGCAATCTTCAATGGAAAAAATGGAGAGACCATTCCGCAGAGGTTGTTCAACTTCAAGCACAAGCAGCCATGGAAGCATCTCTAGTTCAAATCGCTGCCCACTACGTAACAGCAATTGATGAGTTAGAAATAACCAAGAAAGAATTGGAAGAGAAACTAGAAAATGTTGACACAAAGGCTTTGGAAAAGAAACTTGAGCCAAAGGTTAGGAAGAAAGTAAGGGAAGAGTTAGAGAAAGAATACAAATCAAAATCTGTAGCAACAGCAGAGGCGCAACCTGCAAAAGTTACCGCAACTAGAACTGGTAAAGAAAAGCCAAAAACGAAGTCAAAACCTGGTGGAGCAGCAGGACTATTTGGTGGAGGACCTAAGGTTACTAAGAAATTCGAGGGTGACCCAAAGGATAAGGTAGATTGGTTCCTTTCTGAAGCACTAGACACCATCTATGACCCTCATGGAACTGGAAAAGGACTCAAACCCAAGACAATCTTGGCCCGCTCTAGTGATGGCAACGTTCGTGTTCAAGATGTCGTCAGGATTTACGCTGATGAAGGAGAGGATGGGCTTAGCGAATTAGCTTGGACGAGTCCTTCAACTCGCTATATCATAGAGGCTTTCGATTCTTGCTGATTAGTAATTATCATAGATAATCTACTTGCAATAACCTTGGCTCTGGAATTCCTTCCTTAGCTGCATCTATGGCCTGAACTTCCATTCTTGCACCAGACATTGTAGTTACGAAAGGAATATTCAATTCTACTGCCAAACGGCGCATCATATTTCCATCTAGAACAGCCCCCCCGCTCTTACTAGGTGTATTTATCACTAGGTTAATTTTACCTTGCCTCATTAAATCTAAGGCGTCAGGTGAATGGTGTTCTGCAATTCGATATACCCTTTCTACTGGGACCTCACTATTTTTGAGCGCGTTTGCAGTTCCTGTTGTAGCATATATGATAAAACCCATTTCAGAAAGATTTCTTGCAATCGGGACTATCGAGTCCTTATCTTCATCCTTTACAGTAATGTAAACACCACCCGAGGTGGGTACTGGTAGTTCGGTAGCAAGTCTAGCCTTGAGATATGCCCTAGCTGGATTTTTATCGCTACCCATTACCTCTCCTGTGGATTTCATTTCTGGGCCAGGTGCAGGGTCTAGACCTCTTAGTTTAATGAAAGGAAAAACGGGTGCTTTAACACACACCAAATCTGTAGTTCTTCTAGGAATTTCAAGATCTGCCAACTTTGCACCAATTGTAACTCTAGCCGCAATCCTGGCAAGTGGTATACCTGTTGATTTGGCAACAAATGGGAAAGTACGAGAGCCTCTAGGATTAACTTCTAAAACATATAATTCGTTATCACAAATAGCAAATTGAATATTGAAACAACCGATTATATTCAATCCAATACCTATTCTTTCAGTCCAATCCTCTACCTGTTCAAGAATTTCATCAGATACATTCTGTGGGGGGATGAAGCAAGTGGAATCCCCAGAATGTATTCCTGCCTCCTCCAAATGCTCCATTATAGCCCCAATCAGAACTTGATCACCATCTGATACTGCATCAACATCTAGTTCAATAGCATGACCAAGATATTCATCTGCTAATAGTGGTTTATCTGGAGCAATATATGCTTCCGACATGTAAGCATCAAGTTGAGTATCGTTTGTGAGTATCTCCATACCTCTGCCACCAAGAACATAAGACGGCCTAATTAGAACAGGAAATCCGATTTCTTTAACGGCACTTCTAACTTCTTCTGGAGTACTACCAGTTAATCCACGGGGCATTTTCAGTTTAGCTCGCTTGGCAAAAGCTTCGAATCTTTCCCTGTCGCTAGCTTCATCAACTGCATTAGGAGATGTACCCTCAAGTCTCAAATTAATCCCCATTTCAGATAGATGCCCATTCAAATTATCGAGAGGCAGGGCTAGATTAATTGCTGTTTGACCACCAAATTGTAGAAGTATTCCATCAGCCCCTTCTCTTAGAAGAATTTCAGAGACGCATTCTAGTGTAAGGGGGTCAAAATATAGGCGATCTGATGTGTCAAAGTCAGTAGATACAGTTTCAGGATTGTTGTTAATTAAAATTGCTTCGTGCCCAACTTCCCTAATTGCTTGAACTGCATGAACTGCGCCATAATCAAACTCAATTCCTTGTCCAATCCTAATAGGGCCTGAACCAATAACAACCAACCTCCTAGATTCCTCTCCTTCAGCAGAAAATTTCCTTTCATGGGGTACTCTATCAATGCCATTTTCACAATTTGGCTCATATGTCGAGTAATAATATGGGGTGACTGCAGCAAACTCTGCAGCACAGCTATCAACCATTCTATAGACTGGATGTATTCCAAGCTCATGCCTCCTAGCCATCACATCGAATTCTGAAAATCCGCTTTTCTTTATTCTCCATCCAGAACTTGGATAGCCAGATATTGCATCTGCAATATGAGCATCTGTCATGCCATTAGATTTCCAAAATCTCATCATTTCAGAACTAATGGATGTTGCATTTCCTTGCTTTCCTGCTTCAACTACATCTGCATCGACTTTAGCCATTCTCTCAAACTGATTAAGGAACCAACGAGTGATGGATGTAATTTCTTCTACCTTATCAATCGACCAACCTCTCCTAAACGCTTCGTAAAGAGCACCCATTCTACGATCTGTTGCCACCCTCAACCAATCTTCTAAGATATCATCTGGCAATTGTTCTGTTGCCCTATCTCCCATACCTTCCCCTTCAGATATGTCTGCCATTGACAGTGGCCTTGGGTGTGGTTGTCCATATTCAAGGGAAGCCCAAGCCTTGAGAAATGCTTCTTGAAAAGATCTGCCAATTGCCATTACTTCCCCGGTAGATTTCATCGATGTACCCAAAGTTCTGTCTGCGGTCCTGAATTTATCAAATGGCCAACGCGGTATCTTGACTACACAATAGTCTAGTGTCGGTTCAAATGCTGCAGTAGTACCCTCTCCTGTAATTGGATTGGGCAACTCATCTAGCGTATATCCTACTGCAATCAAAGCAGCCATCCTAGCAATTGGATATCCTGTGGCCTTGCTAGCCAGGGCTGAAGAACGAGAAACTCTAGGATTGACCTCGATTACCCTATAATCGCCAGTGTCTTGATTAAATGCAAACTGAACATTGCATCCACCTTTGATATCGAGTCTTCGTATTAGGCGTAATGCCGCGTCCCTCAACATCTGATGGTCTCTATCGGAAAGTGTCTGCTGTGGTGCGACTACGACCGATTCACCAGTATGCACACCCATTGGGTCAATATTTTCCATAGTGCAGACAATTATGCAATTGTCAGATGCTTCTCTCATAACTTCGTACTCATGTTCTTGCCATCCTAGAATACTCTCCTCAATCAGAACTTGACCTATTTGTGAATGTAGAATTCCTTGACTTGCTATTTCCACTAATTGGCCTCTGTTCCATGCAGTCCCACCACCGAGGCCACCAAGAGTAAATGCCGGACGAACAAGAAGTGGGTATTTTCCTATTTTTTCGGCTGCTTCTAAAACCTCATTGATTGAATTACAGGCGTTTGCTTCACAAATAGGGAGGTTTACTTCTTGACAAACTTGATTGAATAATTCTCTATCTTCAGCTTCGTCAATAGAAACCAAATCACAACCGATTAATTCAACCCCAAATTTAGCAAGAGAACCATCGTGAGATAATGTTGAGGCAAGATTTAGGGCGGTCTGACCACCCATGCCCGCCAATAGAGCATCTGGTCTCTCAATCTCAAGAATCCTACGAACTACATCTGGCAATAGAGGTTCAATGTAAATTTGATCCGCCATTTCAGGGTCATTTTGAATAGTTGCTGGATTACTATTTACGAGAATAACTTCGTAGCCATCGGCTCTAAGAGCCCTACAAGCTTGAGAACCAGAGAAATCAAATTCAGCAGCCTGCCCGATTTTTATTGGACCAGATCCTAGAATCATAATCCTCTGAATATCATTTCTCCTAGGCATTATGAAACACCTCTTTTAGAAAGTGGTAACCCACCATCCATTACCTTAGAGACAATTTGTGAGAAGTTGTCAAACAAGGGAGCGGCATCATGAGGACCTGGGCAGGCTTCTGGGTGATATTGGACACTAAACGCTGGACGGCCAACAACATCCAACCCCTCTACCGTCCTATCATTAGCATTAACAAAACGGACCTCAGTTTCTGCATCTGAAAGTGCTGAAGGGGAACCGTTACTATTCCAAATTGGATGGGGTGCCAAAGGATCGTCCCCTCTTGGATTAACTGCAAAACCATGATTTTGACTAGTAATACTAACCTTACCTGTAACTAAATCTACAACTGGCTGATTTGCACCTCTATGACCGTAACGCAACTTGTAAGTTTCAAGTCCTGTTGCTAGACCTAACAATTGATGACCTAGACAAATTCCCATGACTGGCATCTTCTCTTCTAGACCTGCAGCGATTGTTTCTCTAGCCATCATGGCTTTTCCTGCATGAGCCGGATCCCCGGGCCCATTTGAACAGAATAAGGAATCAATCTGCCAATCTACAATCAATGAATCAAAACTGATATCAGGAGGACACCACAAAACTTCGAAACGATTACTCAATTGCCTCAAAATATTGTATTTAATTCCACAATCCAATGCTGCTATTCTAGGTTTAGGAATTCCATCCGAATCAATTACACCCTCATTAATCAGCACTGCATCGTTTCTACTCACTTCATCGACTAAATCATCTAAATCAGGAGAGGTCATCACTTCTAACCTTTTTACCATCTCTTCTTCCATTTCAATAGGTCCAAATTGACAAAGAATTACACCATGTTCTCTGACTCTTTTTGTTAGGGCGCGAGTATCAACTGATGAAATCCCTGGAACCCCGTGCGCAAGTAAGAAGTCATGTACTGAACCTATACATTCTCTATGATCTGGAAATTCAATCCATTCTCTGCAAACAACTCCACGAGGCCAAACTCCTGCAGACTCTGATGCGCCTGCTGAAATTCCGTAATTACCTAAAAGTGGCCAAGTGAAAGTTAACACCTGACCTGCAAAAGAGGGGTCTGTAAGAGATTCCTGAAAACCTGTCATTCCCGTAGTAAAAACTAGTTCGCCCTCACCGATAGTAGCAGAACCAAATAATTCACCTTCAAACCGAGAACCATCTGCAAGAAGTAAAACGCCTCGGCCACTTGCAACCAAATCGTCTGAGGAAGAGGCGGGCAGAAGGGTGTCTGCGGCATCAACCCCACAAAATGGGCTCAAAACACCGGGTTGTCCGTCCCCGGGACTAAAACCGCGTGTGGATGTCACCTTCGCACCTTAGAATGGTGCCTGCAATCCGTTCATAATCATTGACACGCGAGACGCCATTAGATTGTTGATTCAATACATCAGAAATGAGCCATTCTATTCTTCTTCAATTAGGTCTTTCCCACGTTCTGATGGATTGATTTTCAACTTTCCATCAGTGAATTCTTGGGGTGGCGACACCCCCCCCTTAAACCTCTCAAGAAATGCCGCCAAAGCAGCCACTTCACTATGTGGTTGATTTCCGACTGCAACATTATATTGACACATCTCAAAATATTCCCTAGATACTTTAGCACCACCAACCACTATTGCAATCGGTTGATCTTTTGGTAATTCAATAATGGCATCATGATAGGAAACACCATACATAGTCAAATGTACTGCTATACCACCTTTTGCAATGAAATTTCGGATGAATCCTAGAGGGGATGATTCGTGCCTTGCAATCATATT
>CAYNXD010000004.1:0-8397 GCA_964401115.1 uncultured Candidatus Poseidoniales archaeon
GCCTTCAGCGAGTGCTTCCCTGTCATCTCAGGGGCTGAGTATCCTTCATCACCAGTTTCAACAATGAAACCACGAATGACGCCATCCAATTTTGCCCAAACTACTGCCAAGTCAGAAATCGTACCATTGGTAATCCACATTTTTGCACCATTCAACAAGTAATGGTCGCCTTTGTCCTCAGCCCTAGTGATCATGTCACCTGGATTGGAGCCATAATCTGGCTCAGTCAATCCGAAACATCCGATTAAATCACCCGATGCCATTTTCGGCAAATATTTGTTTTTCTGTTCTTCACTACCAAAGTCCCAAATTGGATACATTGCTAGAGAACCCTGCACACTTGCAAACGAGCGGAGACCAGAGTCACCACGTTCTAGTTCTCGGCAAATAACACCGTAAGCAACGTAGGAAAGACCCGGGCAACCATATCCTTCCAATGGCGCCCCAAGTACCCCCATTTCTCCCAGGGCAACACGCCACTCATCGGGAAATACACCTTCACTGCAAGCCTCTTCTATTTTGGGTAGGACTTCTTCCTCAACCCAATCTCTAACCATGTCTCGAACCATCAACTCCTCTTCAGTTAGTTGTGAGTCAATGTCGTAGAAATCTAGAGCCTCATACACCATCTCTGTCACCCTCAAATTGTCGGCGTATGACTTGACTCATCAACCCTCCGAATGGGTTTTACTCTACGCAGATTAGTTCTTACCTCGTTTAGAGGACTTACGAGACTTTGACCAATTAAGGTACATTTTCTGCAATTTCGGGGAACTAATGTATAGCAGCCCTAGGAACACCCCTGGGACTGCAATAATTACTAGCATGGGTGCAAGGGCTGAAACAATGTTTTCAGAAATTGTCGCTTTAGGAGGATAGTAGTACACTACCCTTCCATAGGAGGTCACAGCAAAACCGGTTTCTGCAGTTTCTGCCCAACCACCCACAATTGTTTCCCCAGCCATAGCCACATCTTCAACATCGGAATTATCCAACCACGGGTATGCTAGACCCAAGTTATCATCTCCATCGGTTATATCCCAATCAATCCAACCAAATGGGACTGTTTGAAGCAGAACATGGCCATCAGATCTGGGATGTAAATCAGTGAATTCACCGCCAATATTGACATGTTTTACGGCCACGTAGGAATTTGAGGGTTTATTTGGATTAATTTCAACTACTCCAACAGATTGTCCGAGACCAACTGCGTAACAGCGCTCCCTCTCTGGGTGGGGGCAATCGACTGCCCCCCACCTAGTCCCTTCACTACCAACAAGCCAGTGCAATTCGTGCTGTTGATCTATGACTGCAATACCATCAGACTCAGTTGTCATTACACAAATCGAGTGCATTTGATGATGACAACTCAAATCAAGAACATCCGATAATTTACTACCATTCAAAGGAAAATATTCAGTGTTTCCATTACCATCCTCACGGAATCTCATTATCTGCCCGTCATCTCCACCAATGTAAGCCCAATTCCCAGATGAATCCCAAGAAACAGTGTTTAATTGCAACCCCATTAAATTCGCAGTTGATCCCGGGACATGAGTAATTGAATGATCATCTCTAGTGTATCTAACCATTGTGCCATCATCACCAACTATCAATGCAGACAAACCTTGAGGGTGCCAATCAACATCATTCAATGTATCTCCCTCATTGGAATTCAATTCAACTTCAACAGTGGGGTCATTAGCTGAAATAAAATGGGCAAAACCTACTGTACCTACAATAACAACATCTTCACCATTTGGAGAAACAGCAAGTGCTTCAATTCCCAGATCAGACTGGCCAATTAGAGAAATTGTAGTTACTTCCACTACTGATTCATTATCTTGAGCAATTGAAGCGGGGACCAACAAAATTACGAGGACAAGTGGAATTGCCAAGCGCCGCATAAATGAGGCCACCGGCTTCGCTGATTTATCCTTCACGGCTGTAATGTGGGGTGTAATGAGGAATAAGATTGAACTGATGGAGCCTCTCGCGACCCCTATGGAGACCTTTGAGGTTAAACGTGGATTGGTTAAACAAGTGATTGCTGATGGTGGATTGAATGCTTTGGCATCCGACTATTTTGATAATGTAGAATCATCAGAAGATGACTCTTTTGAGGGTTCTTTTGGCATTTTGTCCAAAGTTACTGGCAAATACAATGAGAAAGGGAAGTTAGTTGTAGATGTTGAACAGATGAAAGGACCTGAACTTTCAGATTTTCTTTCTTCAGATGATGGTCGTGAAAAGGCCATGGAATCTCGACAGCGTTGGTCAGGATTTCTTGATCAAGCCACAGGATATACTGCAAAACAGCGTGGTGACAAGGCCAAAGAAAGTGCTAAGAAAGCATCCAAAGCAAAATCTGCAATTTCTCAGGCAAGACATTTCATGGAAATGTCTAATGTTGAAGAAGAACTTGCAGCGCAAGCCGAAGAACTGATCTCAGAAATCGAAGATGCACTGCAAAATGGTGATAATTCTAGGGCAGCGAGTCGCGGTGAAAAATTAGGGAAATTATTCTAATGGTGAAATTCTATGGATGGCCCTCTAGAATCACTTTCTTCTGAAGATAGGGAGAGGATTGCGGCAATGTTTTCAGGTGCCGATGAGGTTGTTGGAGTAGAACATATAGTTGAATGTCTATCAAATTCATCATCTCATGCAGGTGACGGAATTATTCGAGCCTATGTTGGGTTTGAGCCTTCAGGAAAAGCGCATATCGGTTGGAAAGTGATTTCACAAACTCTCAAAAGACTATTAGATGCTGATGTGAATGTTCTGATTTTTCTAGCGGATTGGCATGCTTGGGTTAACGATAAGTTTGACGGAGATATGGAAAAAATTAGACTAACTGGAACTTACATGGAAGAAGTTTTTCGCGTCCTTCTAGGGCACCCCCAAGAAGGAGAGGGCGCTGGACAAATTCGTTTCCTATACGCTAGCGATTTGATGGATTCAGGAGATTACTGGGCACGAGTCTTGAGGTGCTCAAAGAACATGAGTCTAGATCGCGTAAGAAGAACATTTAGCATAATGGGAAGATCTGAAGACTCATCTGATGGAGACCTTTCAAAATTCTTCTATCCAGCGATGCAAGCCGCAGATATATTTGAAATGAAAATTGATATTGCACTAGGAGGGATGGATCAGAGAAAAGCTCACATGTATATGAGGCGGGTTGCAGACCGATATAATTGGGTAAAAGCGACCTGCGTTCATACTCCAATATTATCAGGGTTAAAATCATCAGGAGCAAGAATGGAATCTTTCGATCACAAAATGAGTAAGACGGACCCTGGAGGAGCAATCATCCTACATGATGGCCCAGAAAAAATGAGAAAGAAAATGCGAAAAGCGTATCTTGATCCACAAGATGAAAACTCTCCTGTCTACGAATTGATTGAGCATATCATTTTCCCAGAGTTAGGTAGTTTGACTATTACCCCGAAACCTGAGTACGGTGAGCCAAGCGATTGGAATAACCTTGAATCTCTGAAAACAGCTGTATCTAGTGGAGATATTCACCCATTGGACCTCAAATTTGGGGTTGCAGATGCTCTAGCAGAGTCACTTTCACCTTTGATGGAACATTTTGAAAAAAATTCTGAATTGCTCGAACAAGTAAATGCAATTACCAATTAGGTTAGGTAAATGTCTAAAATTAGACAAAATCTGTGTAATTGATTTTTCGTTAGACTATTCTAATTAGGTAATTACACAGTTTTAGGCTTCTTGGGGGGCAGAGTTCTAAAGTACTCGTCCAGCCCAAGCGGATTGGGTTAGGCATGAGTGACGTTGGAATTGACGATATCGCGATTCATTTCCCCAAGATTTACTTCGATATGAAGGATTTTGCAGAAATGCGAGGAGCTGATTACGGTAAATTAAATCGAGGACTTGGTCTATCAGCGATGTCTGTACCAGATAATCATGAAGATACTGCTACTATGGGCGCTAATGCTGTAACTAGATTAATTGACAGGAATGGACTAGATCCTCGAAATATAGGCAGAATGTATCTAGGTACAGAGTCCGCCTTGGATGGGGCAAAACCCACTGCAACGTATATCCTAGATATGTTGACTCAACGATACTCACACCAATACGGTGAAGAATGTTTCCGTAACTGTGATGTGGTTGATATGACATTCGCTTGTATTGGAGCAGTAGATGCATTGCACAACACTCTAGATTGGGTTGCTAGAGGTGGAGATAAAGATGGAAGAATTGGAATTGTGGTCTTCTCTGATAACGCTAAGTACGACCTAGAATCTAGTGGAGAGTATACACAAGGGGCAGGCGGGGGAGCAATTCTAGTACGCCATAACCCTCGTCTGATTTCAATCCCAGATACTTGGGGAATTTCTACTACCCCTGTACATGACTTCTTCAAACCTCGCAGGGAAGTATCTCTAAGTTCTGTAATTACACACGTTCTACAACTTGCTAGAGAGACAGGACAGAATCTCAAAGAAGGTTTGGCAGAAAGAATGGTTAAACATCTTCCAGAATCGACAGTAAGAAGGCTAGGGATATTTGCTCATGGAGAGGAAATGGTACATGTGCATAGAGATGAACCTGTTTTCGATGGTCAATTCTCAAATCGCTGCTATCAGGAAGCCGTGAAGACGGCATTCCTTGATTTCCAGCGCAGAGCTACAAAAAGTGGCCGCTATAATAGTGATGAAGATGCAATACTAACAGAACAGTGGATTCGTATTATCATGCACCTACCATATGCCTTCCAAGCCAAGAGAATGTTTCCAGATGTTTTCCGACACGATAGGCGTAACGAAGTTGTGTGGCAAGAAATCGTAGCAGAAATTGGAACTGAACCTGGTCGTGAAGAATTTGATGATACCCCTGAAGGGGAAATTGAATGGGAAAAGTCTCAGGATCTATATCGTAGAGCAATCTCCAAAACTGAGCAATACAAGAAATTTCACGCGGAAAGAATCGAAAAGGGGCAACGCGCATCAAGTCTTATCGGGAACCAATACACTGGCTCCATATTCCTAGCCATAATGTCTACATTTGAGTCAGACTACGAAGATAACGAAAATATTGAGGATAATTTCTTCGGCCTCTGTGGTTATGGCTCAGGGGCCAAGGCCAAAGTCTTCGAGGGTAAGGTATCCCCTCAATGGAGAGAGGTTGTTTCTCGGTGGAATCTATTTGAAAGAATGGCCGGTAGAGTTGCAATTGATCGTATCACATACGAAGACCTGCATAAAGGACTCAGGGAAGATAGCGTGGTAGAACCGAAGGGCGAATTTGCGTTGGTTGAAGTAGTATCTGAAGGGGATTATGAAGGTGCCCGAACCTACCGCTGGGTTGCTTGATTATAATAATCAAACTTCGTATAGGTGTTCTAGATATTCTTCTGGGTTTAGTAATTCATCTTCGTCAAGCCCGTCTGGACGAATATTCATCAACCAGCCATCACCATAGGGGTCATCATTTACTAATTCAGGACTATCTTCTACCTCACCATTTAATTCAACAATATGGCAAGCTACTGGGGCATCAATTACATGTCTTCCAGATGAGGTCCTTAGGGTTGCTAATGTCTCATCTGCTAGTACTTCGTGGCCACTAGCACCCGCATCTCTAGCTCCAGTACCAATCTGTTCTGTATCACCGTCCTCATTAGAAAATTCGTCATACTCATCAACACTAGCAGGTTGGGCAAGCACCACCCTAATCATATCTCCAAGTTCTGCTTGCAAAAAGTCACTAACACCTATTTTGAATAGAGTACCAGTTTCCTCATCTGACTCCAATTTCATGAACCACAGATGATCTTTAGAATATTGTCTGTCATCAATTATTTTAAACTCAATAAAATCTTCTTCTTCGGCCATAAAACATACCTCTTGAGGCGCGCCGACTTTGGCTTAATATTTAATTATTTGAGTCAACACACTACTTTTCAAGTGCCTGAGGTCATTCATGCGACCCGTTATGAACGAGATGCTCGTGTGCTAACATAGGTGCATTGTATGGACTTCCAAGAAACTGACGAACAAACCATGATTAGGGAGATGGTTCGAGACTTTGCCGAGTCTGTTCTGCCACCAACTATTGAGAATAGGGATAAGAACCAAATTGCACCTATCGATGAATGGAAGAGGTTTTGTGAAGAAACCGGTCTCCAGGGAATTACTATCTCCGAAGATTATGGAGGAATGCCTGTAGATGATGTTAGTGAAGCTATAATTATTGAAGAACTAGCTCGAGTCGACCCCTCATTTTCGGTTTTTTATGCAGTACATGTAGGATTGTGTAGCAAGACCATCACTCTACACGGAACCGATTCACAAAAGAAACAATATCTTTCTCAATTGTCAGGGGACAAGATAGGGGCTTACTCTCTTTCAGAGGCGGGCGCGGGTACTGATGCCGCGGCTCTATCATGCAAGGCTGAACTCTCAGATGATGGGAGCCACTATCTTCTCAATGGAATGAAGATGTGGGTAACTAATGGAGCCTCTGCAGATATCTATGTTCTTTTTGCCAAAGTGGTTGGACACCCTGATTATGGAGTCAAGAAACACGGTGGCACAACCGCATTCATTGTGGAGAAAACCTTTGAAGGATTCTCAGTAGGTAAGAAAGAGGACAAATTGGGTATCCGTAGTAGCGATACTTGTTCCTTGATATTAGAAAATTGCAAAGTTCCAGTTGAAAACGTTCTGGGTGAGGTGGGTAATGGATTTTCAATCGCAATGAACGCGCTTGATAACAGCAGAATTGGTATTGCCGCCCAAGCACTGGGAATAGCACAAGGAGCATTCGAAGCATCTCTGAAATATTCCCACGAAAGAGAAACATTTGGCAAACCATTAGCAGCACATCAAATGATTACATCATATCTTGCAGATATGGCTACAAGAGTTGAGGCTTCGAGATTGCTCGTTTATCGTGCTGCAAAGGCAAAACAACTTCACTACGAGGAAGGAACGCCACGACACACCAACGAAGCCAGTATGGCTAAATTGTTTGCAGGAGATACCGCAATGTGGGTTGCCGAGAGGGCAGTTCAGATTCACGGTGGATATGGATATGTAACCGAATTCCCAGTAGAACGATTCTTTAGAGATGCCAAAATAACTCAAATTTATGAAGGCACTCAGGAAGTTCAGAGATTGGTCATCGCCCGCAATCTAAAACCTTGAATTATGGCCACCTGAAGCGCGGCCAAGTTGTAGGATTGCCCTCTTGCCATGGCAAATGATTGATATGAGATTCAATTTCTTCTAGACTGACCAAATCCTCCTCAATCTGAATTCTATGTAGCCATTCCTTTAGCCTCCCTAGTTTAATCCCTTTACTCAAACCGGTCACCTCAGCTATCCAGTTACCATCGGCTATTGGGGAAACACCAGCTCTATTTTCGGGAAGAGAATCTAATGAAGATTTCACATCCTGGATTAGACTTGTCTTTAGGGCTGATTCACAAATAAGTTGCTGATCTAACCTATCCCCAAGCACTGCACGATAGAGGCGCAACTCTTCAATAGAGTTGGCATCAGGGACATGAGATATGCAATTTATCAAACTAATGACATCATTAATAATAGATTTGGGAACCTTCAAACGTTTCATTAAATCATTGGAATTTCCGTCTTTAAACATCATTGCTAGACGTACCTCAAGTAAATTTTCTGATATTTCTGTGATTTCATTCTGACCCTCTAGATTATACTCATATCCTTCAAAAATTGTATTCAGCACACCATCTTGAGACATTTGATTGAGCACTTTTGCTGCATGTTTGCTAGAAATAATTCTTCTTAATTCCTGCCAAATCCGCTCAATACTGACGTTTTCTAACATATGTTGGCATTCTTTAAGAGCTGCTGATAAATCTTCATCAGGCATCCAAATCCCTGCATCTCCTTGATCCATGAATCGATAGGCACGCATCACACGCAAACCGTCTTCTGACAATCTTGTAGAGGCATCTCCAACTGCTTGGAGAATGCCGCGATTCAAATCATCTAAACCCCCAAATGGGTCGTATAATTCTTGTCTAGCCAAGTCTACTGCCATTGCGTTAATTGTTAAATCACGCCTCTCTAAATCCTCCAATAGAGAATTGCCAAAAATAACAGATTCTGGCCGGCGGCCATCAAGGTATTCCTGATCGCACCTCAGTGTTGTCACTTCATACCAATTCAGAGAAGATTCAATTCTAACGGTTACTGTTCCATATTTAGCTCCAATATCAATTGAATTATTTGAACCAAAAATTTCCATTATTTGCTGAGGTTGTAAAGTCGTTGCTAAGTCATAATCTTGTGGCTCAACTCCACCAAGACCCTGCCTAACACTACCTCCAACTACCCAAACACCTCCCTGTGATTGCGCAATGATAGAAACCACTTC
>CAYNXD010000005.1:0-34219 GCA_964401115.1 uncultured Candidatus Poseidoniales archaeon
TTCATCATCAGGTGTTCCTGAAACTCCTGAGAACTCCGTCTCTACATCAACGGCGTCCATACCAGGCCCCGGTCCCGGTTCATCATTATCATTGCAGCTAACAGTAATCTCAACATACCCAATCATCATATCTGATTCTAAATCAAAGTAGTAATCTCCTTGTTCCCCATCACCTAAGTTCATGGTTTCTTCTGAAGTCAAATTATCTTGGATAAAATTTACTTGCCATCTAGCTTTTGCACCACTTGCACTACCACCAGCAGCATCAGCACTATTAGCCATCACAGAAAAGTAGGCAGGGAAAATGATTGCAAAGACAATCGAAACTACCCAGATTGTAATTGCTCTTTGTGAGCCGAACATCTTCTCGGACAATGACACACCCTCACCTCAAGTTAGGTGGGCCGCTCATAAGTTATCAATGTGACACCGAAGGTGATTCATTCTTCTTCGTCAGTTACTTCCCAATTTTCAGGGGGCCAATCAGGTAAATCGGTGGCCGGCCAAGCACCTTTTTTGATATTTATTCCTTGTTTTCTGAAGGTTCTCTTTGAGCGTCCCCAAACAGGAAGGAGGAATCCAATGGTAGATCTTTGGGCAAAAGACCATTTCCAAGGGCATCGAGGAAGTCTAGCAGTCCATTGAGCAAATAGAACTCGCCACTCCTTTTCAAGATGGTTTGGAATTAACCATTCAATCACAGTCAATGCCCCTGCAGAACCTTGAACATGGCTATATGCTTCCATAGCAACATCCTTCAGCGGTCCATTTTCAATTACAAGTCCAATAGTTCTAGCTCCTTGAGCAATTGGCACTATCACCGCCCATCTGTCAACTAATCTACTACCTTGTATTCTACGTCCAGACCAATTTGCTTCTATTACAAGTTGTCTTAGTGCTCTCACCGCATCAGTGGGTGAGATGCAAGCCTCAACTTTGAGATGCCGGGGTACAGTCACACCCCGTCCTAGTGTGTATCAGTCATAACCGATTTCCAAGATTAGGTCTGAAACTAACGTAGAGTAGCGTTTACACTGCTTAGCATACCGCGAATAGCGGTGGGCGAGTTGTCATTGATTGTTTGCTACTCAGCCAAACAGAGAGCCAAGACCCTCGAAGCCAGCGCCATCATCTTCTTCCTCTTCAGCAGCTGCTTCCTCAGCGGGAGCAGCGTCTGCAGCGGCAGATGTAGCGGCTGGTGCAGTAGCAACAGGCGCTGCTACAGCAGCACTCATTGCTTCACCTATGTCAACGTCACTTAGACTGGCGACTAGTGCTTTCACACGTGCGTCGTCAGCAGATACGCCTGCGGCTTTTAGAACCGCACCGACATTCTTCTCATTGATCTCATTCTCAGCCGAATGCAACAACATTGCAGTATATACATATTCCATTTTTTTTCACTTCCTTTTAACCAAATAGGTCTCCAAGTCCGCCAAAATTGGCATCCTCTTCTTCTTCATCTGCCCCTTCATCTTCATCCGCCACCTCTTCAGGTGCGGCTTCAGCGGGAGCTGGTGCAGCAGCAGCAGCTGTCGCTCCAAGCATACCCGACAATTCTTCGTCGAGTGCAGAGGAATCTAATTGACCGGCTAGGGCCATTGCCCGCGAGTTCGCGCGGGAGATGAATAGAGGCATAGTTTCACTATTTGTAATTCCAGCCTCAACAGCAACAGATAGAGCATCGCTCTTTGCCTTTGATATCAGTGTGTTCATAGTTTCTGGAGCGAACCATCTAATGTTGCAGGCTACGTTGAAAGATGCTGACACTGCTTGAGCAATGTTACTACGGAATCCATCAAGGTCCAGATCTAGATTTTCTGGCGGCATTAACACTCCATCTTGTACAGCTCCGCATAGGATAATTCCAATTTCGATGGGCTTGATTCCAAGTTTGTCTAGCATCAATCCCAACTCAACGGGGATTTCTTCACCTTTATTGACGGCAGTAACTGTTTTTTGGATAATGACTTTTCCTTTGTCGATTTTTGCAGGGATTCCAACTGCTGATAATTCACCAACTATCGGACCTGGTGCGAAGTCAGTTTCGCCCATTTCTACAATGATATCTTCAGGTGCTATATCTCCTGCCTTAGCTGAACGACCAGTTCGGGTTTTTTCTAATTCATTGAAAAGTTGGAAAGGACTTAGCACAGAGGTATGTACAATGACTGGTTGATCTGCCCTGCTCATCATGTCCTCTAATAATGACAGGTCATAACCAACTTCTTTCCAAGCAAGACGGAAAAGGCTCTTTTTTGCCATCATCATAGTCATGAAATCTCTCAGTTCCCTTCTCATTCCAAGCATTGCTGTAGCAGGTACCCCGGTTGTATCTACAACGCCGAAGACACCGTCTTGCTGCAGCATTTTTACCAATTCGGAAATGGTATCTTTCTTCCAATTAGCAGCCTTAGGAATCATCAACCTTCCACCTCCACTTTCACTGAAGGACCCATACTAGTTTTGATGTATAAGGAACGAATGTTACCAGCCCCTCTTTCTAATTTTGATGTTACACGCTTCCACATTTCCATAGCATTTGCAAAGATGTCATCTTCAGATTGGGAACGACTACCAACTATAGTGTGGAATGTAACTCTATCCCGGCTTCTAATTATGGCTGTGCTTTCCAATCCGGTTGCTATTGCAGCAGGATCAACATTTGGAGGAACAGGTCGCGGCATCTTTCCTCTTGGCCCTAATACAATTCCAAGGAATCTACCAATTGTTGCCATGTGGGGGACTTCAGACAAGAAAAAATCATGTTTTCTAGCTAATTTTCTTGCTTTTTGTCTGTTACCACCCAAATCTTCTATTTTGGTGGGGTCAATTATTACAAGACCCGCCTTTTTTGCTTTAGTGGCCATTTCTCCACTAGCGAAAATTGCAATGCTGATATCTTTTCCTCGCCCACGTGGAAGACGAACATTTTCTTCGATTCTGTTGGCTGGATTTTTTAAATCCACATCTTTGATGGTGAAAGCCATCTCGATACTTTCGACGAACTTACGCTCTGGTGCTGTTTCCAGCGCCTTTTTGATTGCTGAATTAATTTGCTCTTCCATATTTCTCACCTCTGCGGTCTGCGAGGAATCCCTCTCCCGCAATTCGTGAATTAACTGAATCTATCGTCATATTCTCCTGCTTTCACCTTCGTAATGAATTCTTTTGGCGTAATGCCTTCGATATAGCATCGCATTGAGACACAAGTACCCATGACTTCTAGCGATCTTGCTTTGACATTTTTGCCAGTTAAATCACTAGCCTTCTCGTTTGAGATGGTAATGATTTGATCAAGTGTAATATTATGGACTGATGGGTCAGAACCCGTATCTATTTCTCCTTCCCAAGAACCGTTGAACTTAATGCCCTTTCCAATTACTGCTGTTCGAATTCTTCTAGCAGTCCAGTTATCTGACATTGATTCACCTCATTGTTTGGGTTCCGGCCGACCTACTTCCTCTATTTAACCGCCGCGAGAAACATAATCTTCGCTTAGGCAACACGCTCCGTAACTCGAACATTATCTGCTCGCATTGTAATTGGGATAGGTACTGCAGCTTCAAACAGTTCAACTGTAACTTCTTCTTTCCCTTCAGAAACAGCAGTTACTCGTGCTCGATTGCCCTTGAAATGGCCTACTCTGATTTCTACAATACTTCCAACTTCAATTCCTGCGGTAGCCGATTTAGGCTCAAGATAATTTGAGACGACATGAAATGGTGCTTCCCCAGGTAAAACCTTGGAACAACCTCGCATGGGTGTAGTAACACCTCCTGCTCGCCCAATCAATTTCTCAACGTAGTGTTTTGCGCTAGCCTCAACAAAAATGTAACCACGCATCATTTGGGGATGAATCACCGAGAAAACCTCTCCTTGGACGTCTTGCAAAGAGCCGGTTCCGGATAATCTAGCACGAATTTCGTTTGCTATTTTTTGCTCTTGCCCAATTGTAGTCTTGAGCATGAACAGGAATGCAGAGACGTCACCATACATTTCTCCTAATTGTGGAACAGCAGGTCGCTCTTGCATGACACTTACATCATCAGCGCCATCAACTTCTTCTGGGCTAAGTACATTGACAAATCCTGGATCAACCCAAATTGCATCATTGTATAGAGATCGAGGAGTCACATCGTTTGTAGTAGTAGTAATTAGAATCGGGGTTACATCATTTAATCTGTTTCCAAATTCTACACCACGAGGCTCACCCATTCTCACAAATGTTAGCGAATCAGTAGGGATTGATGTAGCGTCTTCTACTCTAGTTAGTACGTGATCGACGTCATTAGGATCACCGACCCCATAAACTCCATCCCACATACTATTGAAATCACTTACTTCATCAGAGCGCTTCAACAGAAGCACCTTGTCAGCATGGCGAATGAATACAATAAACCCATTAGACATTTTCAGACCTCCAATAATCAATATTTCAACCGATGAGCCATCCGAAGAATTTTGGTAGTTCAGTATCCATTAACCAGAGCATTACAAATCCGATGAAACCGAGTACGAACATACCAATTCCACAAACCCATACGGTTTGCTTGAATTCAACCTTAGATGGTTTGCGAGCCATACGTAGGATACGAGCCCAAGAACCTCTTCCAAAACTTCGAACCCAAGATTCAAACTGGTCTTGACGCGCTTGAACCCTTTCCTCAAAGGATTTGCTGGGAGACTCTGAACTGGCCATGGCTGAACCCCTATAGGGTTCATGCCGACATAGGGGTCCTCTTTAACATCAACGCTCAAATCAATTGATGAATTCTAGACTACGATTGCGCATGGTTTGCATTTGCTGATGAGCTGTTGCGCCAAATATTTGCTGGCTTTTAACACCAGTTAAAACTAGCAGTACTCTCAACTCATTGCCCATATTTTCATCAACGGTGGCTCCCCAAATGATTCTAGCGTAAGGATTGATTCGCTCCCTAATTTCCTGAGCACACCTTTCAGCTTCGCCAAGAGTCAGGGATGGGCCGCCAACCACATTGACCAATGCTCCGCGAGCATCAGATACATCGATATCTAGTAATGGTGATGTTAGTGCCTCTATGGTTGCATCAACTGCTCTTTCAGCGCCAGTTGCTTCTCCAAGGCCAATCATCGCCATTCCTCCTCCGTTTAACATTACACTTCGAAGATCTTCAAAGTCGAGATTGACCAACCCTTCTTTTGTTATCATTTCTGTAACCCCAGCAATTGAACGCATTAGTAATTCATCTGCTACTCTGAATGCTGCTTCTATTGGTAAATCTCTAACTCCATCTACTTCAAGCAATTTTTCATTTGGGAGTACTACTACCGTATCACAAACTTCTCTTAATCTTTCAAGTCCCCATTCAGCATTTTGCCTACGGAGAGTCCCTTCTGAAGCGAAGGGATAGGTGACTACTGCTATAGTTAGGGCTCCAGAAGATTTTGCTAAACGAGCCATTACATGTGCAGAACCTGTACCAGTTCCGCCACCAAGTCCAGTAGTTACAAAGGCCAAATCACAGTCACTAACGATATTTGTTAGCGTCCTTTCAGATTCATACGCAGCCTTCTCACCTTTTTCGGGATCTCCGCCTGCACCACGTCCCCGGGCTGTTCTACCTATGAGAATCTTCTTTTCAATTCTTGAGCGTAGTAGGTGCTGGGCATCTGTGTTCACTGCATAACCTGAGATGTGATCACCTTTGAGCAATCCTTCATCAGATAGACGTTGTACGGTATTGGAACCACAACCACCACACCCGAATACTCTAATTCTTGGTGCAAGACTAGCTAACAATTCGACTAATTCTTCGTCTCCTGGAACTGTTTCGATACCATCGGTAGGCTCCGGTTCGTCGGATGATACTTCGGTTTCTTGTAGTTCTAATACTCGGTCAATTAAATGGCGCATGGTCTTAGCCTCACTGAAGTACGCTTAACCTTGACGCTGACAAAGCGGTCTTGCAAGCGTGTTATTAGACATCTTAACATTAACCGAAATCAATATTTTACCCCAAATTAAAGGGGATTTGTACCGAAGTTCAAAGTGGTAGCAGTGTTCAGCAGTGTTGATGAAGAATAGGGCGGTGTCACTGGTCTTGCTTTTACTTGCTTCCACTTCTCTTACGTTAATGCCAATGAGTCGGGAATTGAGTGAGTTATCTCCGATAGCAGAATCGGGTGGTGGCCAATGGAATTCTGTTGATGAACCTGGTATCCAAAATGGCTTGTTTCCAGAGGTGTGGCAACCATCAACAAAAGGGGCAGTGTGGGATATTGATTTTAGTCCAGATGGAACTAAACTTGCTGCAGTTGAAATTTCTGACAACCGTCTTTTTGTTTGGAATGTAAGTGATGGACGTGTCCTACTTTGGATTCATCATTCTGATGCATTAGTAAATGTTGCTTGGTTATCCAATGATTGGGTATTGGTGGGTGATAATGGTATCAATTGGTATTCATATCAAGTGGTTGATGATGGCTCTCCAAAACCGAAGAACTCTACGCAGATGCGTTCAGGTCAATGGACTGATTCTTTGACTGGGACTTATGATGGTTGGCTTTGGGGCCTAGACACTTCAATTGCTTATTCAAAAGTGGTTTTCTGTGGTGATATCAATCATTTGAATATGGGCGGGGAAGTGGTAATCGCCGATATTGCACACTTTATCGATGGAAGCCCTCCTAATGCCCGCAATTTCTTTTCCCAATATTGGGTCCCAGACTGTGCTCTTTCTACTAATGGCGCCACTGTGGCTGCTCTTGGTCGAAACATGACCTCTACAGGTGGCAACGTATCATTTCGAGATGTAGTCTATGGAATAGGTGCTAACGACGGCAGTCTTCTTTGGGAAAGGCACGTTGCAGGCCCTAATTCTACTGCTTGGGCAGTAACTTGGGAACCTGGTGGTGGTAGTTACACAATTGCCTATAATCATCCATCTCCATCTCAACCAGGTCATTGGGAAGGTGTAGCATCATCATACGCAGAAAGTGATGGTACTTTGTTTTGGTATTCTCCAATTCCACAGAATGTTAGCAGTCTAGCATGGCTTCCAGATGGTTCTTATCTTACAGTTGGATTATATGATCCTGGTAAAGTTTCGATTATCAATACCGCTGGTCAAGTCCAAACAGATTTTGGTTGGCATTCTGTAATTTCAAACAATACTGGCCAACCAGAGGATGTTAAAGCGGTAGCAACTACGACAATATCATCTTCAACCACTGCCAATCAGTTGATTGCTTCAGCAGGAAAAGATGGGGGGGTTGAAATTTGGAAAGCTGACACTTCTAATTTCGAAATTCTACCCTACCGCCGCTTTGGGCCTAAATTAGTTAGAGAAATTTCTATTTCTCCTAATCAAGACATGATTGCAATTGCTGAATCATCAGGTACTTTGACAATTCGATCTGGTGTAAATGGTTCAATTTTGTCCCAATGCTTTCACCCTGAATTTGGACAAGTGGTCTATTCAATTCCGTTTGCAAAATCTGTAGGTTGGCAGCAATATAACGAAGCCTATGTAGGATTTAGTGATGGAGTGATGATGGCGTGTAACTTAATGGGTAAATTTGCCTGGTTATTTGATTTAAGACAACATCAGACGGTGGGAGCATTTGGTAGAATTGATGTTCATCCGCAGTCGCCATATGTTGCTATTTCTTGGTCATCTAACACAACTAACACTAATTTAGACGGACATGTTGCAATTATTGATCCCTATTCTGGCCAATTTCTTAAAGAATGGCAGTACGCTGAATCTCACTGGACAGTTGAATTCAATGATAATGGAAATTTGCTAGCATCTGCCAGTCAATCCGGAGCGGTTAGGTTTTGGAATACTAGCGATGCCCAACCTCAAAATTGGCTTGACGATGGCTCTCCATATTCACACAATGGATATGTGGGCGTAACAAGTTGGCTACCTGGTGGTGATATGTTGATTACAGCAGGATGGGATAAACAGATGATAATCTGGGATGTAATGTCTCAAACACAGATGCAAACAACAACTCTGATGCACGAACCATTTTCGGTCACACCTCTAATTATTGAGGGACTAATGGCAGTTGGAACTGGCGATGCCTCGACTTCTTTACAAGGACAAATTGAATTCTACGACTTACAAAACAATTCTCTTTCCAGCATCTACACAATTAATCATATTCCTCGAGGATTAGGTGAATTATTTTCAGGGGATGCTATTGCTCTAATGAACCACACTGGAACACTTCTAATATTGAAGAAAGATGCAGATGGGGATGGTTGGTTAGACATTGTAGATGATTTCCCAAATGACCCAACTCAACATCATGATGGAGATGGGGATGGTTGGGGTGACAATCAGAATTATTCCAATGGCGACGGGTGTCCTGATATTGTTGGAACAAGCACACAAGACAGAAACGGCTGTCCTGATAGTGATGGGGACGGATATAGTGATCCAGATACATCATGGCTTGCAAGCCCGAACGGCCTTGCAGATGCTTTCCCCAATAATCCCTCACAGTGGTGGGATAGTGATGGGGACGGATATGGTGACGAATATTCATTCGAAATTGATAATGACGGTTTGCGTCTAGGTGAAGCAGGTGATGCATTCCCAAACAACCCTGCCCAATATCGTGATTTAGATGGGGACGGTTGTGGTGATAATTACACATACGGCATAGACAATGGGATGAGGATTAATGAGGCAGGTGACGCGTTCATTTCTGATGCAACACAATGCAATGATTTCGATGGTGATGGTTATGGGGATAATTACACATTTGTCATGGGGCAAGATAATTTACGAATAGAAAATGGCGATGCCTTCCCTGTGGATTATCTAGCATGGTCTGATATTGATGGTGATGGTTGCCCGACAAACTCTGCTACAGGTTTGCCAATAGATTATTATCCAAATGATTCTCAATTTTGTAACGAAGATTTACCATTTTCTTTACCTGTATATTTGAATGCAGAAATATCGAATTCAGAAAACCTTTGGCATGTACACATGACTTGGTTATCAGCATCAGATAACACCGATTTAATCAGATTAGAAGCAGCTTTAACAGATAACGAAACAGTACCAGCAGATTCTGAATATTTTTCAATTCAAGTTTGGACCACACTTGGTCAGGTGGATGAAAATATTTCAGTTGACCCAGTTGTAGGGATGAACAAAATTCACATTCGCCTAATTGCAATTCCTGATGATGGTGATTCACTGAGCAAAAATTGGTCAGCAATTTGGATTGATGTAAATATTAATGATTCAATAGATAACGACTCTCAGCAGATCAATAACAACCCTAATCTTGACAGTGATGGAGACGGATTGATTGATTCAACAGACAATTGTCCAAATGAGGTAGGGCCATCAGACAATCAGGGCTGTCCAGTAATTTCTAGTGACATCACAAATAACCAAACAGGTAATGATGGGACTCAAAATACTGAGAAAACATCTCCACTATGGTACGTTGGAATCGTTATCGGCTTCATTGCTCTGTTAGTTCTATTTGTAATGGCAATTAGATATAATCGAAGAACTGATAAAATTGCAGAAGGTGTATATTCAATGTCTCAGTCTAGTTCGTTCTCCCCCCCCTCAGTACCTCCCTCTCCCACGATGCACCCACCATGTAAGGACTGTGGAGGATTTGTTCAAGAGGTAATTCACCAGAGTAATCTATGGACTTGGTGCCCATCGTGTAGCGAATGGCAAGATTTCCTTGGAAAAAAGAATTGAGGATTTAATTTAGCGACTCGATTGAGAATATTCATGATAGTCTACAGTAGGTTGTAGTGAATCAATAGCTGATTGAAGACGGGCGTTCGCCGCTTGCTCCCCACTTTCTATTGCGGCTTTTTGGGAATTAAGCGAGGCTAGTTTTTTTGATAGAGATTCGGCAACATTCGGATTCAATCCAGAGGATGGCAGTAGCCATCTTTCAAGAGAAGAGGAAACGTTCTGATAAGAAGTAGTTAGGCCATTATTTGAAATAAGAACAAACTCATCTTGTTCTCGCGAAAGTGGGCCAATCGATTCAAGATTTTTGTCAAGTGCTTTGGCTACCTTTGTCGCTTTCTTTAAATTCCCTTTGCATTTTTCATATGCTTCTATGGACAATAGGTGCGCCTCAATATGTCCTGCATTTGCAGCTGTTGAGAAACACTTGATAGCCTTGCGTAATTTATTGAATTGAAGAAAAATCCTTCCCATTTGCATCTGATCTTGCAATTTCAAAATAGTGTGCTCTTCTGTAATTTGGGCACCACTTTTTGCTCGAATAACGTCTAACAACTTCACTTCCTTTCCGAGTTTCTTTGCAGCATTTAGGCATTTTTTCCATTTTTGCCGAATTTCTAGAATATTGGCATAGTCCCTTAATGCAAGAACCAATAATTCTTGATTTTCAAGAGTCCTATTTTTACTCGCCCATTTTTTAAGTAATAAATTTGTAAGTTCTTCAGCCATTACTTCAGCAATTTCAAGTCGCCCATCTGTCACATAATGGCGTAATTGGTTTAGCACTTTGACAGGGTCATCCATACCAAACATACTATCCCTCAATCATCCAGACTAGTCATCACCCATTATCACTCCTATCGTTTGATAGGTTGAGAATTAATTATTGAATGAAATTATTTCTTACGCTTGACGACTTTACGCTTAGATGATTTTCCACCCTTAGAAGGCCTTCTTCTCTTCTTTTCCTTCTTTGGCTCGTCATCATCATCATCTCCCCAATCATCGTCGTCGTCATCATCGTCATCTTGGTCATCATCATCTTCGACAACTTTCTTCTCTTTCTTTGACTTACGTCGCTTCTTTTGATTGTCATCAGAACTGAATGGGTCATCATCATCGTCCAATTGTTTAGTTGCTTTTGGCGTAGCTTCAAGTTCAGCTAACCCAGCATCGGCAGCGGCGCCACTATCTCCGCCTCCCATGAATTCAAGCATCCAATCATCTTCTTCGTCGTACTCGTCATCATCGTCCTTCTTCTTCTTTTTAGATGGGTCTTGTGCGGCTAGAACACCCAACAATATAGCAAATAGGAGTAATAGTACATTGAAGGCAGCCACTGCAATGATAATGATATATGGTGGGCTAGTTAAATCAGGAGCAGCTTCAGGCTCAACAGTTTCTTCATCAAATGGTTTTGTTCCACTTTCACAGAAAGTCATTCCACTGAGATTTTCATAACAGTGATCGACAAAGAATGTCCCCACAAAATTCCTCTCATTCCCTGCGGTATCTACAGCATAAATTTCGATTCTGTGATTTCCTGGTTCAACAAATGTAGCCGAGGGTTCTTTCATATCAAAAATCAATGTGTTGCTATCTACATCAGTTGGTGTAACATCATTTACTAATTCCCATTCAGAAGGTATTTCATAGAATTCACGAACATCAATGAGTCGGAATTTAACCTCAACTAGGGCAACATCGTCAGTAACAACTCCATGGATTCTAACATCATCTCCGTATAGATATTTACTGCTCGATGACGGAGCAAAGAGTTCGATAGTTGGTGCGATAGAATCTATTGACCAATTATTCCAACTCAAGATTTGTGAATTCCCCACCTCATCAATTAATGTGGCTTCTACACACAACTCTGTAGTTTCCATTCCACTAGGAATCGGGAAATCCCAAATAAAGTGAGTATCTGAACTTAGGAAAGGAGTGGCTCTAGTAATTTCATATTCAGGAGTAAATGTACTTCCTTGCATATTGTCATAGTCACAAGTATTGACATGGATTAGGGGAAATTCAGCTAGAGGCTCATTACTGAAAATACTCAAACGATAATCCCCGCCTTTTAGTGCTCCATTAGCGATTCCATCTTCACCTTCGAGCCCGATTAAAATATCAGCAGTTGCCCCAGTCGTGTCTTCGTGCACCAACCATGTGTTTGAATTGTTTAGAAGAGCATCACGTGAATTACCCCAATCATCAGCAATTATCAATGCGTACCATGTGTACCTATCAAGGTTAGGAGAGAGATAAATTTCCTGTACAACAGTAGTTTCCGCAGGGTGGGGTTCATAGCTATCAACTAATATTTCCCAACCATCATCATCAGAAATATTTCCAGTTTCATTGTCTGCGAATGGAGTTCCAAGATGTCTCCAAAGTGTGTATGTTTCACTATCCTCTGCCAGTGAATTAATCCAAGAAAGAATGACCTTATTTTGTCCTCCATGTAAGACGGGTAGCGCAAGTTGAACGGGCGCAGGTGCAAGTGTGTCTTCATTGACTGCCAACAATATACAGTTTTGTTGGAACCTAGTGTCTTCAAATGTCGCACCTAGATGATTGTATCTCGCTACAGATGTTACACAATAGTAAGACAACCTATCCTTATCTGGTGGGACTGGAATATTTGCATACTGAACGCCGTCTGGAACTGTAGCTACTAGCGTTGCTTCTAAACTCAGGTTTGAAGCCTCTGAAAGTTTGGTCCATGCGTGCCATACATTGTATGATTCACCTTCAGCACCAACTTGATCAGTCCAAGAAACTCTAGTAACACCTCCACCGAGGTATTCTGCTTGAACGTTAGTTGGTTCAGCAATCCACGGATCGAAAGCATTCTCCAAGATTGGTCCGTCTAAAACAGAATTGTCTATCATATTGTTGTGATTTCCTCTTGAATCAGCTATGGTGACGGCGTAGTAAGCATATCCAAGTGTCCCCCTTTCAACTTGGTAATCATATGTCTGAATACCAGATGGGATAGAAGCAATATGCTCAACATATACATTTGAAGTATTATTGAATTCAGCCCCAGATCTCCAAATATGATAAACGGCATTTGTCTCTAAAGTATTGTCAGTCCACGTAATAGTAGTGTTTCCAGTACCTCCAATCGGTTCAGCATTAAATGTGGCATGAACGCCACCCAATAGCAAGCCAGGGGCGACATTATCTTCCCTTACAGGCCAATTTGAATCCATGGTATTGACTCCGCCAATGAAGCGAGTATCTTCGTAACCAAGATAGAGATAAGTTACAGAATAGTAAGCATCTTCATCGGTGTTAGGGGGTACATCGTAAGTAAAAGTTGAAACACCCGCTGAAGTATTTCCAACCAAGGTTTTTGGCAAGAAAAGCCAATTTTCTCTTGAAGCAGGCATTAAGTGGCGGTAAATTTTGGATACATATGCATTGTCTCCAGATTCAAGAATGGATCCAGGAGATAGTTGATTGAGGTTAATCCAATCTATTTTTGTTTGACTAAGTTCAGGGTAGTACGTCGCATTAACTGAGAATGGTGCAGTGATGTCGTGAGTAAATTCATAAATTGGCATACCAATTTGTGAAACTCCTAATTCCATATATGCAATCATAGTCCACGTGCCATTGACTATATCGTGGTAATTAGTGGCGATTCCGTACCAAAAAGTTCCGTTTTGAGATGGAGGGAGATTATATTCAAATGTGTGAAATTGTCCAGGACAACCAGATAATGGGCCGACACATGCAGAAACATTTCCAATGTAAGGAACTTCACCATTGGCAATAGTCGTAGAATTCATCTGTGCATCATGTCTGTAAATTAGATACCTAGATGACTGTAACATCTCGGAAATATAGATCAGACCAGTTTGAACATTTTCCCAAGTAATTGTAGTTGATTCTGTTTGAGACATGAACATGGCGTTTACGTTTTGAGCTTGCATATCTTCGTCACTCACACCACCTCCTGCGGCAGTAACTGGCTGAATTGTTGATGACATCAATGAGAATAGCAAAATTGCTGTAATTAATTGGGATTTAAATTGTCTTTTACAGCGCACGCTCACACCCTCCGTACGGGTTGGTGGTAAAGCAGCGGTTATGAGGCTGACGCAGGATATTGCCAATATGCGTCAAATAAACATCAAATTCTTTCGTTTCGATATTTCGCCCCTTAGGGGGCGTTCTCCTCAGCCCTCAATTCCTTTCTAGCGGAAAGGAATCTAGTGGAAAAGGTGTAAATCCCTCCAATTAATGCTATAATTAAGACCGCTGACATACCATTTAATTCTCCACCAAATATTGGTATCATTCCAATTCCAGATGTACCACTAATAGCTTGCCAACCAGCAATTAAACCACCGACAACAGTCATCATTAAACGGTCAGCTCGACTAAAACCTCGATAATTTCTACCCAAACCAACTGATTGTGCTTGCGTTCCCATATATGAGCCCAACAGGGTTGCTAGTCCAGCCATGTATCCAAGATGAGGCGAATCAACCCATGCAGAATTGATCCCAATTGCAACCAAAATTCCAGCGTCTACGATGCGGTCAATTGTGTGATCTAAATAATCACCATATCGGGAATCCTTGTTGTGCTTTCTAGCAATTTGCCCATCCAATGCATCACAAATTGCTGCAAATGCAGTTAATCCGACGGCTGCAAAAAGCAACCTCCCTCCGGATTCATCATTCCCTGCAGTAGCAAACAACCATGCAGCAAAGCCTGCAACTCCCAAACTGAACCATGAGATGTGATTGGGATCGAGGAAGCCAAGTTTTTCTACCAGCGGGTCCAATTTTGAAGTAGCGATATCTCTTAACTGTTCTAGAGCCATTTCATCACCTATTCATGTAAAACTGACACCCAGTCAATCCGGTCCTCTGGGCTTTCAGGCTTGAATCCATCTCTTATCCAACATTCAATTGTCTCAAACAGGGATTCAACATTCTGTGCCGTAGAGTCCAGTTCCAGACAGGGTAATTCACCCCATTCCTCATATTCATTCCACGGACCCCCAAGAAGTTCCCATTCCTCATTATCAATAATTTTTGATTCCTTCCAACCTCTTTCCCGGTTACGTTCTGTTAGAGTTTCTGGATTGCAGCGAATAATCACAATAGCATCAACAGGAAGAAGATGTGATAGGTGCCCATCAATGAATTTGGTACACTTTGGTTTTTTATTCCATCCATCTACAAGTTGTTCTGCTAGTTTTTCAATATCTATGGGCCTAGCATCATCAATACCATCTATTTCTCCAACACAACCAAATTTTTCGGCTAGTTCTATAACCTCGGAAACCTCAAACTTTTTGCTTCTTGAAATTGCGTGTTGGGCTAGCGAACTCTTACCACAACCCGGTGTCCCGGTAATTGAAATGCGGTATCGTTCTAACTCACTCATTGAGCATCCGTAGGTTGTGATGGTCATCAAGGTGGTGGCGAAATAAGAGCAACTAGACTGAACAATTATACAGAGAGACCCCGCTAAACGTAGCAAGAGGGATGTTATGATACGAACAACTGAAGCGATGGCCATAGTGTTGATAGTCGCTGAACCAGGAAGAGAGACAGAGGTATACGCTGAGTTACAGTCTATACCCGAGGTGACCGAGCAGATGCTTCTTTTCGGAGAGTATGACTTGTATGTCAAAATTATATGTGATGATTATGCTTTGCTGGGTAGTGTTGTCATTAATAAGATAAGAGCAATCGATGGAGTTGATTCAACAAAGACACTAACTGCAGCATCCATGTTATAGAAGTCATAATTATGCGTAGGTTTCACGTACCTAATTACTCCCGCAAGTTTAACGAGAGGGGGTATGTCATATTTCCGAAAACAATTCCATTGACATTAATGATGCTGAATTAGGCTGGTCTGGCGTTACAGAATTATTCGATCCACGTAAATCTAAATTAGCCATAATGCTAATTTTTATTCCATTTGCGATATACTTCAATATCTTCGCACATAATGCCCCTCTAGCCTTCATTACTTCGATAGTAGCAATAATGCCCCTTGCATATTTTATGGGTGTAGCAACTGAACAGATTTCTTTGAGGACCAATGAATCCATAGCAGGCCTACTAAATGCAACCTTTGGAAATGCTGCAGAGATGATTATTGCAATTCTAGCGGTTTTTGCTGCATCTTCTGCAATCAAATCAGGTGATTCAGATACTGCAAGTACAATGATTCAAGTTGTTCAAGCCTCGCTGATAGGTTCTATCCTAGGAAATCTCCTGCTCGTATTGGGATTAGCATTTGTATGGGGGGGGATACATCACAAGGTTCAGAGTTTCTCATCCGGGCAAATGGGTGCTAACGCTTCTCTTCTTTTGTTGGCAGTAATTGCGCTAATTCTCCCAGCTGCATATCAGTACACTGGTAATGGGCATGAAGAAGCAATTCTCACCCTATCTAGGCTGACTTCAATCGTTTTACTTGCGATGTATGGTTTGTTTCTTGTTTTTCAATTTCGAACTCACACCGATTTATTCGCAACGGACGGGCACCACCATGATGAACCACCAATCATGGGGCAGCGTCAGGCTGCTATCCTATTGATTGGAGCTACAGTGATGGTAGCATGGATGGCTGAAATTATGATTCATTCAATTGAATCAGCAGCTGATGAATGGGGGTTACCTACTCTTTTTATTGGAGTCATTTTGCTTCCACTATTTGGTAATGCGGCAGAGCATTTCACAGCGGTTCATGTGGCTGGAAAGAACAAGATGGATCTCGCCTTCTCCATTGCAGTTGGTTCCAGCACCCAGATTGCGGTACTCGTGGCTCCGGCCATGGTAATTATTGCGTGGCTCATTGAAGTCCCCCTTACTTTCCAGTTTGGTCTATTTGAGACAGTTGCAACGTTCCTAGCAGTTCTGATTACGAACACTATTGCTGCCGACGGTAAATCCAATTGGCTTGAAGGTGCTTTGCTATTAGCAACTTACGTGATACTAGCAATGGCCTTCTTCCTATATTGAATTAAGAAAATCAAATTGATTTATTTTACAGATTTACCTAGGTTTCCTGTCCAATAACCCCAGATTAGAAATCCACTAACCAATGATATCATATGAGCAGAAGATGTGAAAATACTAATTCCATGCAAAAAATGGTTCCATGATTCAAAAGTAATTGCAATGGATGGAATCACCCATTTATTCTTGGTTTGATGGGCAGATGCGCCAATAATTCCGTAGAATCCAGCAGAACCTCCCATCCAATTCCGTGATATTCCATCGGCCAGTAGTTCACTTTCTGGCCAGAAAAATCCTGCAGAATTCATTGCAATTGCCATTGTAATTGCAGTAATTGAGGTAAAGAGCATGAAAAGAAAATAGGTTTGTAGAAGCCCTTTTCTAAGTTCGAATGATTGTACAAAAATCATTAGTCCGACGGAAACGAAAATAATATGCTCATTCGAATTATGGAATATCGGGGCAATAATTAGAGATGTAAAAAAATGTAGTGGCGCATCGAAAAGTCCAGTGGGCCAAAGCCCACCTATGCAAGAAAGCATATCATCTGTGTAGTTGCATGTTTTTTCAGGACCAGTGCCTGCAAAAATCCAAATTATCCATATTATTATCAAGTAAGTAAAACTAAATTTTCTAGATAGATAAATTTGGATAGGTTTCATGCGTTTTCCATTGATGTCACACCATGGCCATGACCAAGGAAAAACCCCCCTTTTTTCTACCACAAAATCACCTTTGAGGTGGATTAACTCCGTCGTAATATTCTGCAACAGCCAATTCTAATTCTAATGAAATCTTCTTTTCATCTAGAGTGAGTGTAAGGCCGTCACGACGAATACAATTTCCATCCACCCATACATCTAGGCATCTTGCTGTGGAATATAGTAGATTAGCCAGTAATCGTCGATCACCTATTCCACGAGGTCTCATACTGATTTCATCAAGAGACCAAGTCACCCAATCATTAGAGTCCTTTGTAGCGAGTTGCCATGTCTCAGTAGGTGGAAGAATTGTTGCGTCCCAATGGTCATGGCGTTGAATCAGTGATGCAGATTTGGCATCAGTTCGCATATCTAGAGAATTGTTTGAGGCAGCACCATCTGTGCCTAGTCTGACATCTACACCAGCATCTTTCATTGCAGGATAGGAAAGAGTCCCTCCAGTTGCTAATTTCTGATTGCTAACAGGACAATGAACTGCGTGAGCTCCATGTTGCGCAAGTATCCGCATTTCGCGTTTGGTTACCCAACCACAATGTGCGCATACCGTCCCTTCAGTGAAATAATCAATTGAATCTAGATATTCAATAGGATACATATCGTGTTCAGCATGGCAAGCTGCTACTTCTGCCCGCGTCTCTGAGGTGTGAATGTGTAATCTAGAACCGTATTTTCTCGACAAATCACTTGCTCTTCTCAAAATCTCTTCTGAACATGTATAAATCGCATGAGTGGCTATACCATATTCAACTCTCCCTTCCGCTAATTTTCCAGAACGAATCAGTGATTCTAATTCACTCAATACGCTACCACTGTCTGGTGATCCATCTTCTGAAGGGGGCCAATCAGTAGTAGGTCCGCACACGATACCTCGTATCCCAGAATCAGCAATTACTGGAGCAATTGCTCCAGGGAAATGGTACATGTCACATGCAAAGGTGGTTCCAGTACTAATTAATTCAGCAACACCAGCCAAAGTTCCTATTTTTACAAATTCAGGAGTTACTTTCCTCTCTGTTGGAAAAATATTACTTTCAAGCCAATCATTGAGAGTCAGGCCTTCCCCCATTCCTCTGTTGAGCACCATTGGTAAGTGGGTGTGCCAATTTTGCATTGACCTTGTAATTACTCGATTTGAACCATCAATAGTTTCTTGAACGTCCTCGTCTCCATTTGAGTTAGTCCATGTCCCATTTGGGTGAAGAATAAAATCCCCACGCATAATCTTGCAATCATGATCTATAAGACAGCATTCAGTATAACGAATAAGTCCGTTGGAATCATCGGCCACAACCATCACCCGCAAAGTGGGCGAGACGACTTTGCGCATCAGCATTGTTATGGCGGGGTTGAATAGAGCCGGCGTTTTCGATGAGCTTGTACCATGGCCGAAGACCCATATCGTGTACTGGGAGTCTCTCCAGATGCGAGTGATGCTGAGATTAAGCGTGTGTATCGTAAACTCGCTCGCCAACATCATCCTGATCGTAACCCCGGCGATGCGGCATCCGAAGGTAGATTCAAGGAGATTCAAGCAGCCTACGATTTAATTGATACATCTGAAAAGAGGAGAAAATTCGATGAACAAAAGAGAATTTCAAATATGTTTGGAAGTGGTGCGGGTGGAGATTTAGGTAATTTTGATTTTAACTTTGAAGGAGGGGGTGGAATTGAAGATATTCTTGCCTCATTTTTCGGTGGTAGGGGAACGAATCCCTACGCTGGCCAAAGTAGTGGGACTATCTTTGATCAAGGAGGTCGGCCACGACAATCTCAGCAAGCTAGACCGCAAAGGGGCGCCAACATTGATTCACCACTTGACCTGACTTTGGAAGATGCTGAATCGGGAGTGAAGAAACCATTCACTATTTCTAGGCTGAAAGTATGTGAAACTTGCAGAGGTGGTGGTTGTAGTAAATGTGGTGGCCAAGGAGTGATGAGAAAGACCAGTCAAATCACAGTCACAGTTCCTGCTGGTGCGGAACACGCCTCGGTCATGAGATTGAAAGGAATGGGGCATGAGTCACCCAATGGTCAAGCGGGAGACCTTCTTCTTACCGTAAGGATAGATGCTGATGAAGGTAGAAGTTGGGAGGGGGGTCGCTTAATTCAGTTGGTAGAAGTCTCTTACAGTACAATGATGCTTGGCGGGAAAGTAAGAATTCATACTCCTGCTGGTAAGATGGTTGAAGTCGATGTTCCTGCGAATTCTCGTTCAGGAGACCGTCGTAGATTAAGGGGTCAGGGATACAATGGTGGTCCATTAGATGTTGAACTCACTTTATCTGATTCAACAACTCTCACTGCTGAACAAGAAGACGCGCTAAAGGCACTAAGAGATAGTGGGCTTTGATACCGGTTTTATCTTGGCTTGGGTAAAAAGGGAATTAATCCACCCGCTAGGCTAGGAACGTTTCGAGTTTGGATCCAAACAGTACCTTCTCCGGAAAAGTGCATTACCAAACCTTCTCCCCCAAATGCTAATGATTTGAGGCCACCAACTCTACCAATATTATACTGTAATCCATTAGTAAATGCTACAACATGGCCAGTATCTATTGTGATAGTTTGTCCTTGCTGAATTTGCATTGGTTTAATTGCCCCATATGAATTGTAGTATACTCGACCAGCCCCCGTTGGACAGGTTGCGTGTATGAAGAACAAACTTTCACCACTGAACAACCCTTTCATTCCTTGAAATTGAGTATCAGTTTCCACATTCATAGTGGAAGCTAAGAATGACCCACCTTGGATAAATAAGGGTTGGTTGGGTTGAATATCAAACCAAGCAATATCACCGGGCATTCCTGGTGCAAGGCTAATCCATCCACCTTGAGGGCCAGCAGTGAATGTGTTCAAAAAGAATGATTCACCACCGAAAGCCATCTTTTTGAGGCCTTTTAGGAAACCTCCACTTGATTTTGTCTCCATTTCCACTCCTGCTTGCGCTACCATTCCTCCAGGCTCTACTTTGATTGCTTCACCGGGATCCAAAGTAACTGTCAACATCGAGTAACTTGGGTTAAACTCTAACTGTTCTTGCATAAATGTGCCCTGTGAAATTTGCTCTATTATTCTTTTTATTTAATCAGCATGAACATCGTTGACATCTAACCAAGTAACTTCACAATCCAATTCTAGCAATCCTGCTATACTAGGAACTGTTCTTCCCTCATCCCCATGAACTAATTCTTTGACATAAGTTCCACTTTGTACTCTGACATCTATTTGAACTTCATCAGCATCCGCAATTATATTTTCGATACTTACTACTTTACGGTGTCTAACTTTGTCAGCCCTTCTATGTGCAACTCTCTGTGGCGTTTGTTGTTCTAGAGTAACACCTTCCATTGAACTGATAATTTCTTCAACCTTTTCAGCATCATATTCACCATTAATTTGGAATCTTATTGTATATGATTTTTCAGCATCAGTTCCCTTTATTCTTGCTACTTCCGAACGCCTAGATTCGCGTAATTCACTAATTTCTACTCTCCCAGATGATGTTGAATTCACTAGTTCAGTCATTTCACCCAAGTCCGCATATCTTCTTTTTGGCCCCTTCATTTCAACAACAAATGGCCGCCCTCGGCCAAGACATCTAACATCGATATCTTCTCTACCCATTCCGTGGAATGCAGTATCTCTTGCATCGAATGCGGCTCTTAGGGGGTTTCCAATCAAATCTTGCACACTCGTGGAATATTGTTGGCCTGTCCCATCACAAGAATCACACCCCCCCTCTCTTCCTTTACAGGAACGGCATGGCCAACGAGTCTGAGGAATACCCCTTTCCAATTTTCTATATCTACCGTAGAGATATAGCGATCTTAATTCAATCGTTGGCTCAAGAGTTAATGTATCAATAAGTAACATTACTTCCGGCTTTTCCTTCACCAAATTGATTCCATTTAATTTAGAAGATAATTTAGTTCCCAATGCCTCGTTAAAGGCGGCTTTTAGAGATTGACTTCCGGTTGCACCAAACCGAGTTCTAAGTTCGTCTTCAGTTACAACCTGATCTTTTGCAAAATGAGAACCTAGTTGCAACTTGGTGAATTCAAATTCTTCTAATTGACTCGACACTAATTCTGCAATAGATTCAATATCGACAAATAGATCTTCACAGAATGGACAATATTCTACAGATTTTTCTTTTTCTGCACCGCGATTAATTGACTCATCTCTCAACCCTGACCCAATGTTTTCTGCATCACCCCATGAGTACGGTTTCCCAGATAGGCGACTAATACAATGGTTACAAGTACCCAAATGGACTAGATGATCCAATCCGTCATCTGATGGTGGAGGAGATGAAACAATTAATTCGTCCAATTCTAATTCATCATCATTTTCTTCCTCTTCTTCTAAGGGAACCAAATCAGCCCAAGGGTCGTAAGCCGAACCGTAGCCCGCTGAAGCAAAGTTACTCCAATCATCATCTTCGCTATTCTCTTCTTCAGACATGGAATGACCCCAATGCCACCGAACGGGGAGACCGGCCGATTGCAAATCTCCGACCCACTTCTACTTCAAGAGGCTATGCAAGAAAAATTGGAAAAATGATTCTAGGTACCCGACGCTACAAACAAAAAAAATGCCGAAGCAGACATTTTACGACATCAAACGTAGATTTCCTCAATTTTTGTTAGCAAACCTACGTTTTCTAGTTTTTAGAAGGTATTTTTAGAGTATTTTAGCATCTCTGAGAACTGATTTGTATGAGATAATTCCAAGCATTCCGCATGAAATTATTAGTGATGCAATTAGAGAAAAGAAAATCATGGCCGCCGAGAAGGTTCCAAAAAGAGAGAAGAAGCCCATTGGTGATAGAGAGATTACTAGGAATCCAAGAATATCTGATGCTGCAGAGCCGATTAATGCTACACCAGATGCCCCACCAACGGCAATGATGCTTGCTAGAACCGTTTCACCTCTGTATCTCTCTTCCCTAAATCTTTCAATTACATGAATCACATAGTCAATTCCCACTCCAAGTGATAATGTTGCAATAGCAACGGTTACCATGTTCAAACCATAACCTAGCAATGCAATTAGTCCATACAACCAAATTACTACTACTAGTATAGGTCCAGTAGTTAGTAGTGACAGGGCTAGAGAATCGTGGCCCCAAATGACGCTAGCTATCAAAGCAAAGATACCCACAATCATGGCAATCATTGATCCTGCAATCATTGAGGTCACAGACCATGCCGCGAGTCCAATGGCAAGTGGAACAAAACCAAACGACAAGGTTGCCCAAAGTGCCCCACTCTCGACATTTATTTTCATTCGTTCTTTATTCTCCACTACCGTGGGGCGGAATCCCCACCATAATGTCATTACACAGAAAATTACGCCTAGCAATAACGTTGATTGCATCTCATTTTGTAAAGATGAGGCTGCTACATAGCGAGCAACTGGCTCACCGGTAGCAATCGCCCATGTAACCGGAAATTCATCGTTGGAAAAAGCATCATCCAAGTTTCCCTTTGTTTTCATGTCATCATCCGAGAGGTTATCAAACGGGGATAAATCACGATATAGTTCTGCTAAGGCTTTCTCAACAATCGGAAATTGTTCGGGTTGTCTAAGTCCATAACGAAGTATCATTCGTTCATAACGGGGGATACTACCATCTTCCGCTAACCAAGGTTTGTTTGGGTCAAGTGGTCGGTCAGGTGAAATGTATAGAGCCATAATTGTCGGCGGTAGTTGTGGAGTAGAATTTGTTTCTGGGATCCCATGAACGGAAACAAAACCAACTAGGAATCGTAGGCAATCCTCATCATCAACCATCGGCAATCCGAAATTTGAGCGATTACAGTTTACGCCACCTAGTGAATCAGTGGGGTCCCATCCTGCCTGTGCAAACTGAGTGATGTTGTTTGCCATTGCAAGAATTGCTAGATTAACGAAGTTATCGTACCCACTCAAATCTACATTCCCATCTGCCGAAATAGAAAATCGATCGGGATCATCAGGGCCACGGATATTCATATTTGCTCGAGTTTCAAGTATTGCAGAATACACGCGTGGGTCAACAACATCTCCTTCAATTAAAATTTCACCAGGTTCTCCTTCTGAATAGAAACGTGTGTTAACTAGGGATACAACAGTGGCGAAATCGGACTCCTCATCGAAGAAATCTTCCACTTTGAAATCCCCTTCAAGACTAAACATCATAGGTGCAGCCAATGTAGAAATTAGTAGTGCTACAATCACTACAAAGGGTCCAGCAATTGCCGAAGTTTTTGCTATATTTGCCAACCAATCACTAGGAACCAAGTGAATTGTTGAACTATCTTCAGGTTCTAGTTTCTCCCTTTTTTCCATCCATTTATCCACATCTAGTCTTACTATGGGAACCCACAAGCCTGTTAGAACAAAGGCTGAAAAAACACCAAGGGCAGCTTCTATTCCAAATGAGCGAAGAGCAGGGATATCTGAAACGAGATTAGCAGAAAAAGCAGCCATTGTAGTCATTGATGTTAGTAAAATTGCACGACCTACGCGACTTACTGATATTGCGGCAGAACTATTACAATCCAATCCCTTTTTCCTTTCCTCTTTGTAACGGTGTAGGACATGTAAACTATCATCAATTCCTAGAGCAAGAATGAGTATTGGAAGTAGATTTGAGAATTGACTTCTCTCAATTAATGGATATCCAACGGCTTGACTTGCCTGTCCAATCCATCCAATGAGTCCAAACATCCATAGTAGACTCAAACTCAAACCAGCTGATACAATACCGACATCACTCCAACGACGTAGGCTTGCCCAAAGCAGAATCAATACGACAAATCCCATTAAAATTATTAGAGAATAACTCTCTAGTAATTCTCTATTTACTTCAACATTAATTCCTTCGGCAATTACAAAGGTTAGCGTTAAGTCATCAGATTCTCTCATTGAATTTTCTAATGATACTAACGCCCACTCCCATGAACAAGCTCCTTCGCCTGACTCAATAGAGTTTAAACAGAATTCAGAATCTCTTTCGGGCGGGGTTGTAACTACTTTGAAACCATTCCATTTGTAGCCTGATTCTTTCCTGGCATCTATCCATTCTGAAGTCCATCCGGCATCTTCAGCATCACCCATGTCAAATTGAATCAAAATCCACGTGGAACTTGCTGACCAACGTCCATTACCCCATGTAGCCCCATCCCAACTTCCATTTTTTGTTAAAGAACCGCCTATTGGCCCAATTACACCATCCTCTGCGGCATGAAACCCTCGATCAATCGATAACCATCTAAGGAAAATACCATCACTACCTTCGATAATCCTTTGAACAGCAAGATCAATGTGCGCTTGAGTTATTTGCGGATCATCAAAAGTAATACAATCTAATTCTCCACAATCAGTCCAATTTGTTTTTGGGGGAAGTGCTGCGCCAAATGGGCTGAAGGTTGGTTTGGTTAGTATTGACTCCCCTGCCATGAATGAACGAATTTGGTCCGGGACAGTAATTACTCCATGGTACTGAACAAGTGTCACATCAGAAACGATTGGCCTATAGAATTCAGAAATTGGATTTGCTCTTGCGACCTCTGCTTTACTGTCAATTTCTTTCAAAACTGATAGATTTAATATCCCTCCAACTGGCTCAAAAACACCTCCTGCATCTCCAGAATAAGAAATCATTTCGTCAGCATAGATTAACCCCGGCTCAACACCATGCAATGAAGGGTCACGAATTGTGACAGCGTACCCCACAACTTGTTCATTGGTGGGGAACTCGTTTTGAATTACTTCACGAGCGTCCAATTCGGGTGAATCCAGATTATATGATTCCATATCAATTGGTGTTAGTGCATAAATCATTCCTGGAATCATCAATAAAGAAATTACTAGGATTGAAATATGAAATAGTCTGCGATTTGGGATGAGTAAATCAGCAACTCTATCGAAGTCCCGCACTATTATCCCTAACCATTCCGCGAGACCTCATACTCTTCAAACAACCTATTATCCGTTTTGAATTCCATTTTCCAATTTGATATGAAGGGGTTGAATAAAGATAACAATTTCCTCATTATTTGACTCAATGCTTGAAATATGGATGTTTGATTGAATCCGACGCGCTTAATTAGGGGCGGCAGGTCGCCGAGTTCCCCATAGGGGAACGATGGATGTATTACGATGCGCCGGACACATGGACTTCGTCAGGGGACTCGTACTATCGCAAGCCGCAGCAAGAAGGAACGCGGTCGCCTGTTCATAAGGAGGGTAATGCACCCTTACGAAATTGGTGATATAGTGTCAATTGTAATTGATGGTGGCCAGCAGAAAGGAATGCCACATCGTAGGTTTCAAGGTAAAACTGGGACAATCTCAGCTAAGCAGGGGCGTGCATACGTGATCTCTGTGAAGGATGGTAATAAGGCGAAGATAGTTGTAAGTCGTCCAGAACATTTGCGTCCTGTTGAGTGAGGTGACAAATATGAGTGATGAACGTAGATACATAGATTATGCGACGGTTAGAGATGCACTACAGGACGCTCAAGAGCGCCGAGGCGAATTGTCCTACGAGCAAAATATGGCGCTTAATCATGCAACATGGGCTGCTAGCGAGGCAAGAAATGGTATTGAGACAAGCACTGATGTATTCGAACAACTTCTAGCCGCGTTGATGGAAATTGACAAGTTCGAACCAGTTCCAGAGATTGCTGCAAAGATTGCTGAAATTATTCCAGTCCAAGTTCAAGATGTGAAGGCAATTCTCGCTTCTAAGAGAGTTGTAATGGATGACAGCGAAGTTGAGCATGTAGTTACTATTGTTCGACAACATGTGGGATATGAGGGCTGAAGCGTCAAGCGTGTCCTTAATTGGTAGTACCTATTTCGACGGGTTGGTAGTATGCAGGGCGGAAGCGACCGAGATAGCCGCGGCGGAGAGGATTTGCCTTGGGGAAATGAAACACATTGTCGAGTACTTTCACAAGAAGGAAGTGGTGAAGGAGGCGGAGTGATTAATTGCATCACTGAAAATCACCTCTATCTTATCAAAGCAAGAACTAAGCCCGGATGTGGTAATCTTTCATCAGGAAAAAAATTATCTTTGCCAGAAGATGAGTCTAGTGAAATTGCAATGGTGCTCGGTAGAGGGCGATACCGTGAATTGCCAAACACAGCTCAATTAGCACTAGTTGATGTAGTTAAGCAAATATTGTCAGACAACCCTAAACCTAGTCTCACATTTTACAATAGAGCTGGTCCCGTGTCTCTGAAATTCCATGCCTTTCAACTATTACCAGGGGTGGGCCCATCAAAAGCGAAGAAGATGATTCAGAGTAGAACTAGTATGGGCTGGTTTTCATTTGAAGAAGTTGATGAGGCCTGCGAAGTTGATTCATTGCAATTGATATCTGAGAGATTAGTTGAAGAATTGGGAGATCCAAAAATGGTGCCCAGTTTGCTTCAAAATGTTGTACGAGCTACGGAAGTCTGAGGATATGTCAGATTTGGTGCCGGACGGCAACGATGTAGTTGGTGAGTTAGTCGACCTTTTGCTTGATAGGATTAGGATTAACAAAGACTTGGGCCAACACTTCTTGACAAATGAAAAAATCCTTCAAAGAGCAGTTGAAATTTCAGGGGTTGGATGTGATTCGCACATTCTTGAGATTGGACCAGGCCCAGGAACACTTACTCATTTTCTTCTTGCAACAGGTTCTAAGGTGACGGCAATTGAGTTTGATAGAATTATTGTAGAACATCTACAAAGAGTGCATTCTCAAGCCATAGAAGGCGGCCAACTTACTTTGATTGAAGGTGATGCATTAAGAGTTGGTTGGCCTAAAGATTTGACTCATATAGTCAGTAATCCCCCATATCAAATTTCAAGTCCTTTATTATCCAAAATTGATACTTGGCAAAATGAAGCAAGACGTAGGGGAGATGATGAATTGGAATCAGTAGTATTGCTATTACAAGAAGAGTTCGCGAGTCGTCTAGCCATGGAATTTGGTATAGCATCTAGGGGCCCTCTTGGCATTAATACTGCACTGAATTGGGATTGTTCTCTCGATTTGAAAGTCCCCCCTCATGCATTTACACCTCACCCTGAAGTGCATAGTAGATTGGTTTTTCTAAAACCGAGAAATTTGATGAAAGATTTGGAAATTGATGTCGAACCTCGTTTGGTGAAGAGAATAGTAGATCATGCATTTGCAGAAAGGCGCAGGAAAATGAAAAATAGATTGAAAGGCACACCTCGAAAAATAGAACGAGTTCCAAATTGGAATAGGAAAAGTTGGAGACAAGTTGCAGATATATTATTGAGTGGTAAAGAGGAAATTGATTTAGAGTCTGGTTGGGAAGATTTTAGGCCCGAAGATTTGGAAGTAAATGATTGGCTGATATTGGCTCAAAAGTTTGAACACATGAATAATGAATTAGACGAATGAACGTTTTGTTAGTTTATTCTGTTAAACGGGGGGTTCAAAGCAGACCCCCGGCTCCGGGAACATCGGGGGGATGGCGCATGGCGAAGAAGGACACCTATCTTGCACTCTTGAGGAGAGGAGTTGATGAGGTAACTGCTCAAACATTAGCAGATGCCGGTTTGACTATTGGGAAACTGAAAGATATTACAGAAGAACAGTTGGTTGGCAACTATGGTTTGAAGAAGAAAATCGCAAACTCAGTCATAGAAGTAATCAAAACTGGCCCAACGGGAGCAGGTTCTGAAAAGTTTCTTTCAAAGGTCCTTTCAACACCTAAGAAGTTGGATAGGATTGACAAGCAAAGGCTACGGCGTCAACAGAAAGATTACCTCGCTGAAATTATAGAGCAGAAGGAAAGAATTAGGGAAGCTAAGGTGGAGGCTTTTCGAAGTAAGAAATTGGTAATGATTAGACTTGGTAAAAGTATAGAATTGATTTGCAAATTAGAAAATAATCTCGATGAGGAAGGAAAATCAGAGATGCGTTCTAAAATAAATGATCAACTTGAAACACGAGGTTTGGAAGCCGCTCGTGATCATGAATTATTGAATCTAACAGGAACACCTCAGGACATTGCTGATTTCCGTCGTAAGGTAGTTCCTATATTATGCATGTACGCTTGCCCGGAATGTGGTGAGGAGACAGACCCTGTCGGCGGCAACTTGAATCAAGATAACCCCGAAGGTTGGAGTTTCATTTGTTGGGATTGTGAAACGGAGTTTTCGGCACACATGGTTGATCGTGTAGAAACATTCCTTAACAATGGAAAACACATTTCAATAGATGAGAAAAAGGGTCCTAGGATTCCTATTGCCGTTCGTCCTAAGGAGTCGGCTTTACCATCGGTTGATGACATGCTCAGGGCAGATTTGGAACAGACAGGTGCAACTGCAGAGATGCTTGAAGCGGCCGTTTCTGAAAGTAAGTTAACTGGTGGGTTAATGGATATCAATGACTGGATAGATCAAACATTAGCTGCAAAGGGATACATCCAAGCCCAAGAAGATCGTGAAGACTTCATTGTTGCCACGGGTGCAGGAGCGACTAAATTCAACAAGTGGATGAAGAAAGCAGGACTTGTTTTTAACAAGCAAACAGGTCGCTGGACTCGCTGGTCTGATCGTTGATTAAACTTCTAGAATAGGTTGCACAGGGGTGCTGTAATTTAGAATTGAAATGGTCTGAGTTGTTTGAATGGATTTCTTACTTGTTATTTTTATTCTCTTTGATATTCTAATTTTATATCTAATCTATAGGTTCATGGCCAAGAAATTAGGAACAAAAATTGAGTTGGTGGAGGAGAGACAGCGCTCGAGATGGGAAAGAGACGAAGCTAGATTAATATCGGCATTCGCAAATGAAGAGGAATGAAATTTCATCATCTTTGTTTTCCGATATATCCTTTTACATATAACCATAATAACATACCAAAACCTATCACTGCCATTACACCAAGAATGATTGTCAAATCAATAGGACCGCTTCCTGCTCCAAACGATTCAACATTCATCCCAAAAATACTCGCGACTGCAGTAATTGGTAGCATTATCGTTGCTATTATAGTCAATAATCGCATTACTTCAGCCGCTTCCGCTTGCGATTCAGCCAATCTCATAGATGTTTGAGAAATGTAAGTGTCTCTGGTAGAAGCCGCTCCCGAAGTGTAGTTCTCAACACGCGTTCCTATCGAGTGAGTCAAATCTGCAAGGTCACGATAGTAGAGTTTAGTTTCCTCAGTAATGAACCCCTCATCAGAACGAAGCATTCTTTGCACAACCTCATCAAGTGGAGTAGTTGATTTTGCGATCTCACGTAAATCGCCTTTCATTTCATGCAGATTTTCTAGTAGATTTGGGTATACATGATGAGGATCAAAAACTTGGTCTTCAATTTCATCTAGCCTTTCTGATTTACGAATTAGCACTTTAGTCCAATCATCTGCTACGGAATCTAGAAGTTGATAAAGTAGATATTCAGATTTCATTTCTCCACTTTTCTTGAAATCCTTCGATTTAATCCTTTTTCTGAATTCCGCAATACCTGGCATATGTGCATGACGTACGGTGATTAGCCACCCATCTCTTAGGAATGCACGTAAGTATTCAGTGTCAAGCTCTCGGTCAGCATCGCGAGCTTTGAAGGTTGTAAATTTATGAGAATCATATACGAAAACACGACTTGCCGGTTCTTCAAAACAATCGTCAACCGCCAAATGATGAAAATTCATTTCACCATCAAGAAATTCTCTGGCTTCATCTTCTTCTGGTTGGAAAATATCTATCCAGCCACAGGAATTCTCTGACATAAATGAAGGGAGCTCTGCAAGAGAAGTATCCTCCATCTCTGCATTCACTTCACCGGTATGGACTCTCACTCGGGTCATTGCACTCCTCCTCAGTCTTCGGGCTCAGCGTTCTTTCTTAACTACAACGGGTCAAGAAAAACCCATATTCTTTCGTTATTTCGGTGAAATTGGATATTAATTCTATTCATTGATTGATGAATTCCACCGGTGAATATCCGGTACCTCAACAACTTCGATTAGTACAGAAGAAATTTTTTTCTTTTGAAGTAAAATATTTCTGAGATCAATAAAATCTAGTAGGCAGCAAGGGCAGTGCGCTCTAGCGGGTTTCACTCGAAGTTGTACCGACCCATCATCTCCAACCTGCATTGCTTTAAGAGCACCACTTTCGTGTAATGTTACCCCACTATGTGGCTCTTTCCAACTGGAAAGAACATCAAGCAATTGTCGTTGAGCGCCACGTTGCACACGACTCGCCATATACCCCTCCTGAGGGCTTTTGGCTTTCCATCTTACGCTTTCATACGTCAAGATATAGAACATCTTCAAGGGTAATAGAACGAGCACCGTTATCTTTTGCTCTCTTTCCCGCTTGCTCTAGTTTTTGACGTAGAAATCCCATTTTTGCCAAATCATCTAATTTCTCAAGTGTTGGTATGATATCAGAAGGATTGCCTCCTGTTAGAGATTTTTTCAAACGATGTTGCAAATCTCCTGCTTCATCATAATAGTCTAACAGTAATTCTTCCAATGCATCGTTTTCTACTTTCATTCCTGCAAAAGAGCGGGCCATTTGCCTCATTGTTGCCGGAGTAATTACGCCATTTCCCCCACCAACTAGAGATTCTAAGGGATCAGCATCACTTGTTGTAGAAGTTTGGAGAACTTCTGGTTGATTGGTTTGATTAACACCAAGATTTGATAGCGCCTCTTCAAGATGACGTGGTTTGATGGTTCCCATTCTATGATTAATACATACGGTTTCACAAGCCCTCAGCAGATCTCTGAGATAAGATTCCAACTCCTCACAAGCAGCAGTGACTGCCGCCGCACCAACAGAATCAACATGTTCTATACGTTCAGTCATTAATCCACGTGTTCGGCTATATCCAAGCCTAGTTCGCGTTGGGTCATCTAGAGTTTTTCTTTCAGCATCCAGAGTCAAAGTTTCTTGCTCCATTCTAGGTACGACTTGGTCAAGTTTTGCGACAAGCAAGTCAACAAGTTGGTTTTTCACAGCACCAGAAATTCGTAGTTCTGTATAGGCCGAGGCGACAGTTGCAACATGTGATGGTGACCACGGTTTGGCGCACATAACACAGTGCATGAGTTACCCCCCAATGAACCCTACGCAGATATACACGAATAGTTGAAGTGAATCTCAATTTCACCATTCCTGATGTAATGGAATTAGATCACCAGCAGTCAAGCACTCCATTCCGTCATCGGTTCTAACCCAACTATCCTCTAGTCCAATAGCACCTTCAGGATAGATTACCTTTGGTTCAATTGCCATGGTACCACCAATAGGCAATGGTCTCGGGAATCCCCGAGCAACTACTGGAGTTTCATCAAGATGGAGTCCAATTGAATGGCCAAGGAATCTTGCTTGTTCGGGTGGCATGCCCATGATGTGGTTTTCTTCACCACATTCACGCACTACTTTCATTCCCTTTTCGTAAGCAACTTCACAGGTATCTCCACTCCCTAGTGAGCTAACTACTACGTTCTTTACTTCCAACATCCTATCCAGTCTATCCATCCATTCACTGTCAAGAGGTCCAACGCTGAACATTCTTGTACAATCAGAAACATACCCCCGGTGACAATGTACAATATCGACTAATACCGGTTCTCCTGATTTTATTCTATGGAATCCTGAACCATGGCTAGCAAATGGGCTAGGTCCTGCACCACCAATTGCGGAATCGAAATACGAAGGTACTGAGCCAGAACGGCCGGCAGCGATTACAACCCTATCACAATTCATAGGCCATTTTCTCATCATGATGTGGCCACCGAAACCAGCCACCCTACTAACAGAATCTGCAGCAGCAGCCAGTTCAATCTCCGAGATTCCTTCGGTTCCTTCATGCATGATTCGCTCAAACATCCATCTATTGATTTCACCACTTGCGCGCATCTGTTCAATTTCCCAACGACTTTTAGTCTCTCTTAGTTTCCAAATTAGTTGAGTACAATCTTTCGAATCTCCCAATAGTCCTTCATAGAATTCAATTAGTGAATGTTGCATTCTTCCATGCTGCATTGCAGGGGTTGATGTGCACCCACGTTGTTTTAGTTCTGCATCCAATTCTTTTGACCGTGGGTGCTTGGTCAATTCAAATGGAGCGCCATCACCTCCAGCTTCCCATTTTGCTCTTTCAAGACTTTGTTTGACCCAATAAACTGAGTTAACCGCAGATTCATCACTACCAACTAGTAATGTCCCGGACTGTCGCCCACCAGTAAGCCAGTAGAGATCTACTGGATCATGAACTAACATAGATTCTATATCTGCCTCAGAAAGTGCAGAGGCTGCCAGTTCCATTCGTTGAGATAACTCTTCAGTTGGAACCCTCCAATCATCACCATCGGGTCCTTCAATTGCCGAGATATCCCACTCCATGCAACCTTTCGGGATTGGTTAAAGGTCAAAGTGATTGGCTCTCAGAATGTTTTTTTTTGACAATTAATTTGGTTTTGATAATTATCCAGATCAGTGGTAATAATCATAACATCATTCACTCGGGTAAGGTGTATGAATGTAGAAGCAGATAAGGATGTGGAACGGGAAAGGTTGCTCAGATGCCTTAGACTCAAACGGGTTGTGCGTGCTGGTTGGACTAGATTTCCAATAGAATATCCAGAGTCTGTTGCTGCTCATAGTTGGGGCTTGGCGCTAATAGCTCTATTGACATGCCCTCCGGAACTTGATAGAGAGAAAGTAGTCACGCTAGCTTTGATACATGATTTAGCTGAGGTAATTGTGGGAGATATTACTCCATTTGATGGTGTATCAGAAGAAGATAAGAGGGTTCAGGAAGAGCAAGCTCTTGCAGACATATTGGGCTCTCATCCTAGATCTGAGGAGTTGCAAAGTATGTGGCAAGAATTTGAGGACCGCACCACACCTGAAGGCGCATTCGTCTCGGATCTTGACAAATTAGACATGGGGCTTCAAGCTGAAATTTATGAGCAAGATTTCAATATTAATCTAGATGAATTCACAATATCATCACATAGGGTTGTAAAAAATCCAAACCTAATATCGTTGTTAAAACCATTAGAATAATTTCTATGATATATTTTGTTCATAACGATCTTAAGATGTTTCATGAAATTTCTGTGCTGAAGCTTTTAGTGATTCTATTGCCGGCATTCGCTTACCAGCAAGGAAGGTTAAGCAAGAGCCACCCCCTGTGCTATTATGTCCAACTTTATCATTGGCGCCTCTTTGATTGACTAGGGTACCCGTGTGTCCGCCACCAATTATCACAAAGGCATCACTTTCCACACAGCTGTTTAGAATCTCTATGGTACCAAAAGCAAAAATAGATTTTTCAAAATACGATGCTGGACCATTCCAAAGAACGCATTTTGCTTCCATAATGGCTGGCCGAATTTTCATTAGAGTTCCAATTCCAATATCGTAAATAGGATATTTAGTTGGCAAATCTTGAACTAACAACGGGACTCTATTATTTTCAACTTCAATTGCTAAGTCGATAGGTAGTTTGAGTTTATCGAGATGATTTTCTACAATCCAGTTAGCCATTTCCCAAGTTCGATTAAATTCAGAACCAAGACCTTCTTGAATGAATTTCTCATTTTCTTTACCTAATTCTTTTCCAGATGCCCATAACATTAGATTTCCAACAACTCCAACAGGTAGGACGTTGTCAACGACTTCCCTCTCAAGAAGGTTGCAGGCAATATCAAGAGAATCATCGCATTTGATACCACCTAGAATTACCGTATAGGGCCTAGGGGGATCTTCAACAGC
>CAYNXD010000006.1:0-57246 GCA_964401115.1 uncultured Candidatus Poseidoniales archaeon
GGAATCAATAATCAATGAAAACGCCCCTGCTATCGCAGGTGCTGATGAATTAGGTGGCCAAGCCAAGGACAAATCACAATTCGATGAACCGGATGATGATGCTTTAGCAGAAATGGCCGATGTACTAGCATCAGCCGCAGAAGCACAGGGTATCGAGTATGAAGATGATTAGTTGCTAACAAACCCTTCATCACTGATGACAAATCGTTTATTCTCATCTCCGAGATTTAATCTTCGTTCTTGAACTCCGCCTAAACCTCCTTCATCAATGGTAAGAATCCAACTTTCAGCGCCAATTAGTTTCAACGATTTTTCACCGCGTATTTTCCATTCCCCCTCGCCACTAGCATCGCCGTAAAGTGAAGATGTGATTAGAATTGGGCATTCATTATCAACAGTTGAATTTAGTTTCTCTAATGAATCGATTGCTATTTTATCGGCATGCACTATTCTAGGAGTCCAATCATCAATTACAACCAATTGAGGGGATAAGCTGGTCGATAATTTGGTGGCGTCATCAATACCGCTAGAAATAGCCTCACCACATGGTAGTAAATGGATTTTAGAAAGCGCGATAACATTAACATTCTCAAATAATTGGCTGAACCTCTTAGGGTCAGGGGTAGATTCGCATACCCAAATTACTCTACCTCCGTCTAATAGAGTATCGCGTGCGTATTGCATTGCCATTGTTGATCCTCCACAACCTTCGGCAACAGCGAGATGTGTCAATGTTGATAATTTGGGGAGTGTCACATAACCTCGTCTAATTGAAGGCTTTTGAAGACTTAGTAATAATTAGTCAATATTAGGCAATCGCTATGACTACAGACATGATGCGGTGAGATATGCCCGGGCGCGACGGTGAGAGAATTCCACGCAGAAGCCCCCCCCCATATGAGGAGGTTGAAGGTGGCCTGAAGGAATCTATTCGTGTTCATGGCCTTATAGGGACTGCTCTTTTAGATAGGAACCAAAATGGGCCACAAGGCATGATACTGCTACTAGTAATTACAGCAATCGGTACAGGGCTGTTATTGGGCGGGCTAATGTTAATTTCATAATTTGTTCAGTATTCCTCAATACTAGAACGTGCTAGTGAAACTGCCTCATCGACTAATTCTGAAGAAACTCCTAAGTGGCTGTTCGGATCAAAAAGCGAATGCAATTCATCAGCATCAAACGTTCCAGAAATTACTGGTGTCATCGCACACACATCCTCCAAATGAATTCCTTTACTAACAGCTTCCATTGAAGCAGCTCTCAAAACTTCGTGTGCCTCATCACGAGAAATTCCATTATCAACAAGTGCAAGCATTACTTTTTCAGCCATTACTAATCCATTTTGGGCATCGATATTTCTCATCATGTTTTGTTTATCAACAACAAGTTTGCTAAGGACTCGGTTACATTTATTCATCACATCATCTAACAATACTACTGAATGTGAAAGAGTAAATCTTTCAGCACTTGAGTTGGCCAAATCTCTCTCATGCCATAAAAGTGCATTTTCCCATGTTGGTAACATCATGGCTCTAACAACTCGGGCTAGCCCACATGCATTCTCAGCAGTAATTGGATTTCTTTTATGTGCCATCGTAGATGATCCGACTTGCTTCTCAACGTCGAATTCTTCTGCAACCTCGGCAATTTCTGTACGTTGCAAGTTTCGTATTTCTTGAAGCACCTTCTCAACGCTAGTCGCAACATTAGCCATCCATGAAACCCACTCGATGTAACGATCACGACCCACGACTTGTGTTGTAACCAAAGGCTCGCCCAGACCTAGGTGATTAAGGACGTGTGATTGCAATTCTCTTGCATTTTCACCCTGGGCAGCCCCTGTGCCAACAGCACCTAGGAATTTACCTACACATACTCTTGATGATAATTCATTAAGTCTAATCAAATGTCTTCTAAATTCATCTAGCCAAACTGCAACCTTTAATCCGAATGTAATTGGTACGGCGGCTTGTCCATGGGTTCTACCAAGACAAACGGTGTCTCTTTCTCTTTCAGCAAGGTTTGAGATTGTGTTAATCAAAATCTTAAGTATCTCATTTTGTTGATGTACTGAATCACGTATTTGTAAAGCCACAGCAGTATCTACTATGTCGTTAGAAGTTGCCCCTAGATGAATACACCAACCAGAATCACCAGCCTTTTCAGCCATTGCTTTGGTAAGTGCCATAATGTCATGTCTAGTCTCATTTTCGATCTCTTCAACTCTCTCCTTAGTCACGATATCGGGTTTAGATATTTTTGCCACTTCATCATAATCAGATTGTGACACTCTACCTAGTTCTTTATGTGCCCAAACCAATGCACGTTCGACTTCAAGTTGCCTAGCATGTCTGCCAGAGTCACTCCATATATCCTTCACCTTATCTCGCCCATAGCGATAATCAAGTGGACATAATGGCATAAACTCCCCCTCTGATTCGGCCGAGCATGGCACTTGGTTTGAGGGTGACGCCCCTTACACTACAATAATTTAGCTTCATTTATCTGATAAAATCCATTTTGACCCGACCAAATCCCCTCACCATTTAATGATATTTTTTTCTCCATCCATGGTGCATTTACTACCGTAGTTTCGAATTCTCCGCCTTCTCCATCAATAGAAAATCGATGTTTTATCGATAGTTCATTCAATATTTTTAATGAATCATTATTCAGGACTGTGCCCAACCATTTTTTATCCAACCCATCTGCTGAAACTGAAGTAAATATTAGTTCAAAACCATGTTCAACTAAATCACACATATGGTCGTATGGATCATGATGCCATAATGGAGTGAATGATTTAATCCCTAGTTCATTAGACATTCGCTCAATTCTAGTTTTTTGGTAATCACTTCGTAGGGCTCCAGTGACAATTGCATCAATTTTTATATTATTCTTCAATTGGTTGAATTTAGGTCGAATCCATCCATTTGGCCAATTTTCTAGCCATTGTTCTTCATTCCAAATGCTATGGATATATTCGCCATCAACAATTGGTTTTAGGAATTCCTTCAATTCATGAATTTCATCTTCAGGCTCGCCACTTAGTGAAACAGTAATCCATGGTATTTTGGATGATGCAGCCTGTAATCCGGCAACAGATGTGCCAGGGATTTGAAACATCATAGAATCATCACCATTAATTTTTGCTGTAACGATTCCAACAACATCCCATCCTTTTAGTAAAGCCCACCACAGAGAGTAGCACGAATCCTTTCCCCCGGATGAGAGTATTAGCACACGCATGATGGGCGCAAGCAGCGTAGCATGAAAAATACGTGGTTCGTATATAGATTGAGTTTGGCTTTCTCAAGGTTCATAAGAGTCCGTCCTACAGCGGCTCATAGGTGAGGAGATGCAACCAAGCGGAAGAGGATATGACCACGGCATTACAACGTTCAGTCCCGATGGGAGATTGTTTCAGGTAGAATATGCTAGGGAGTCGGTCAAAAGAGGAACAACTACTGTTGGATTAAAGTACAAAACAGGTGTATTGCTAATCGTTGATAAGAGGATTGCTAGCAGATTAATCATACCAGAATCAATTGACAAAGTTTACAAAATTGATGAACACATTGGATTTGCGACTTCAGGACTTGTTGCTGATGCTAGGCAATTGGTTGCCAGAGCTCGTTCCGAGTGTCAAATTAACAGAATCACATATAGAGACAAGGTCCCAGTTGATATTTTGACTAAGAGAATCTGTGACTTTAAGCAATCATTTACTCAGTATGGTGGTGTTAGGCCATTCGGTACAGCACTACTAATTGCTGGAGTGGATGATAATGGTATTCATTTGTATGAAACTGACCCTAGTGGGGCCTATCAGTCATATCATGCTGGTGCTGTGGGTCGCGGTCGCAATACAGTTGTTGATTTCTTTGAGACAAAATGGAAGAAGAACATGACTCTAAATGCAGCAGTAAAATTAGGTTTAGAAGCTCTTAGGATATCACTCGAAGATGATTTGAACACCAATGCTGTTGAAATTGCAGTACTGGATAAGAACGGATATCGCCTATTGAGTCGTGATGAAACTGTAGAACATATCGATAAATTATCTCCAATTGATGAATGATTCTTGCAAAGGGCTATTGAGTTCCACGAGAGCCGTGGTGCTGAGGAATCATAATGGTTAGCATGGATGATGCCGTCATAGCTCGATTAGAAAAAGGTGGTAAAAGGTATGAAGTCCTAGTCGATCCCGATTTAGTTAACATTTGGAAAGGAGACAATGAAAGTGTCTCACTAGATGATTTGCTAGCTACGGATGAGGTTTGGCATGATGTAAAAAACGGAGAAAGGCCTACTGTTGAAAAACTAGAAGCAGTATTTGGAACTACGGAATTGGAAACTTGCGTTGTCAAAATAATCAATGAAGGCAGTATACAACTAACAACCGATCAGCGCAAGAAGATGATAGAAGAGAAGACAAGACAGGTAATTGCTGATATCTGCATGTTGGGTATAGATCCACAAACGAAAATGCCACACCCACCTCAAAGAGTTGAAAACGCATTAATTGAAGCAAGATTCAAGGCGGATCCTTTCAAACCAGTAGAAAAACAGGTTAAGGATGCAGTTGGGATGATTAGGGAATTGATTCCAATATCCTTCACAACCGTTCGATTGGCTTTCATGATTCCAGGTGTTAATTACGGTTCAGTATATTCGATGGTAAGGGAGGATATACTCAAAGAAGAATGGCAATCTAATGGTGACTGGATTTTTACTGTCGAAATTCCTGCTGGGATGAAAAACGATTACATAGCAAAAATTGGGAAAAAAGCCCCGGATGTTAATGTTAAGGAATTAAAATGAACATTTAGGAACTCTCCATTGCTATGCAATGGTTATAGAGGGGGGGCCGGTCGGGCGGCTCGGAGATAAACATGAGTGATAGTGGCGCCTCGGATGGGCGCACTTCGGCTGCATCCGGCAGCCTGGTGATACCCGGCGATAAAATTTGTAAGGATGATTCTAATAAGATTGGCCACGGCGTGGTTAAGTTAGATGGCTCTATTATAGCAACTAAACTTGGATTTGTAGTTGAAAAAGGCGGTGAGATATCTGTCAATCCTTTGCATACAGCTTATTTCCCAAGGCCAGGCGATCTTGTTCTTGGGTATATTGAAGGAATGCGTGCTAATATTTGGTTCATAGATTTAGGTGCCCCATTCAATGCCATATTACCGATGAGTTTAGCTCCCATGAAGGTCGAATTCGGTGCCACTAGGGATGCTATGGCTGTTGGCACTGCTGTACTTTGCCGGGTTCAAGAGATTGATGAATCTCACTCTTCTGTGGTGACTATGAAAGGTATGGGTTTGAGGAAGGTCAATTCTGGTTTTGTAGATTCGGTGCCACCTCATCTAGTTTCTATACTCGAAAAGGATTCTGAAATTATTAATAATCTAAAGGCTGCGAGTAATTGTAGAATTATTCTTTGTGCAAATGGCAGGATTTGGGTTGATGGGGAGCCAGATGGTATTAGGATAGTTAGAGATACACTTTCATTTATACGAAATAATTCTGATAGTGCAGATTTATCTTCCAAGGTTAAAAAGTATATTTCTAGTGGAAATGGAGAGTGATGAAATGGGTTATGGAGACGTCCAAATGATAGATGAAAATGGCAATCGAGTAGATGGCCGAAAGGCAGGCGATTTAAGATCGATAGAGATGGAACTAGGTGTTGTCCCTGTTGCAGATGGTTCTGCAAGTGTTAGGTGGGGTACAAATTACGTGATTGCATCAATTTATGGTCCAATGGAGGCACACCCGCGAAAGATTCAGCGCCAAGATAGGGCTGTGTTAGATGTCAGGTATAATATGGCTCCCTTCTCAACAACTGATCGATTCAGACCGGGGTTCAATAGGAGGAGTAGGGAAATTAGCAAGGTAACTGCCGAAGCTCTAGAATCTGTTGTGCAGTTGGAACTTTATCCGCGAAGCAAAATCCGAGTTGAAATTGAAATTATTTCTGCAGAAGCTGGTACAAGGTGTGTTGGTTTAACTGCTGCCTCACTGGCACTTGCTGATGCAGGAATTCCTATGACTGACATGGTTGTTAGTGTTGCAAGTGGCAAAATAAACGATATTGTTGTTTGTGACCTAAACAAGGAGGAAGATAACTATGGTGAGGCAGACTTGCCAATGGGAATACTTCCAAACACAGGCGAGTTAGTTTTCCTTCAAATGGATGGTGATTTATCACCTGATGAATTCCAACAGGCATGGGATTACAACATGGATGCGGCTATTGAAATTCATAGAATCATGAAGGATGCAATATCCATGAAATACGGGGGTGGTAGATAATGCCTCAACCATTAGTCCCCGAACTTCTTCGTGCTCATTTATCTGAATTAGCATCTAGGGATGAACGAGCAGATGGCAGGTCTCGATGGGAAGGAAGAGATCTTTCCGTTGAAGTTGGTGTTTTAGATCGTGCAGAGGGAAGCGCTAGAGTCCAAATGGGTGATACAATAGTATTCACAGGAATTAAATTTCAGATACAGACACCATATCCTGACAGGCCTGATGAAGGCGGGTTGATGACCAGTGCAGAACTTAGGCCATTAGCAGGGCGGCACATCGAACCAGGCCCCCCAAGTCCTGAAAGTATTGAAATTGGTAGAGTCGTGGATAGAGGAATTCGTGAATCTGGATGTATCGATACCAAGGATTTGTGTATTATCCCTGGTGAAAAAGTTTGGCAAGTAATCATAGACTGTTTTGCAATTAGTGATGATGGCAATTTGTTTGATGCCTTTGCTCTAGCAGCTATAGCAGCACTTCACGACTCAACACTACCGGGTGAGCGATTCGATGTCGGTGAAGACAGGCCTCTACCAGTAAATAAGACCCCAATTATGTGTTCTTATCAAAAGGTAGGTGGTCGTTTTGTTTATGATGCAAATCGCGAGGAAGAAGTTGGCGGAGATGAACGAATTCATATCACATTAGGAGAAGACGACCATGTCCATTCTTTGCAGAAGGGATTAAAGGGGACGTTCTCGGCGAGCGAATTTGCTGAAATCATGGATGTGGCCAAGCAGAGATGTGCTGAGTTAAGGAAAATTATTGATTCATTGTAGGTGATTAGATGTCTAAGAGAACTAAGAAGGCTGGCGTTGAGGCTAGATTTGGTGCTCGTTATGGAGTTAGTGTCAGGAGGAGAGCGGCTTCTACAATTCGTAAAGTTAAGAGAGAATATTCCTGTCCAGTTTGCCAATATCAAAAAGTTCGAAGAGAATCTGCAGGGATTTGGTGCTGCCGTAAATGTGGCCACAACTTTGCTGGTGGTGTATGGCAACCATTTACACGAGCGTCAGATGCTAACAACAGAATCATTAGGCGTTCATTTGAGGGTGCAACTGCTACTGATATGGCAATCATTGCGCAGAACGCTGCGATTGAATTTGAAAGGACTCTAGCAGCAGAAGATGAAGATGCTCCAATCGCTGAGGTTACCACTGAGGGAGATGGTGATGACAGCAGTGAAGAAGAGTAATAATTGCAAATCTTCGATTACGATTGAAGAAGCCGATTATATCGATTCTCTTGTTGCTGCATTAGCCACTGAAGACGTATCCATCTCAAAAAATGCTAGCACAACAATTATTGAGATTTCATCTAGTAACTTATCGGATCTAAGAGCAAGAATCAATACAGTATTACGTTCGCTTCAGGCTGCATCCGAGGCACTTATTGAGGTTGACCGCACCGCCTAAATCGGGGGAATAAATATGACTGATGATGATATTAGAAATAGATTACAAATTATTGTTACCGAACTTCAAAATTGCGTACAGCAAATTGCAGCTGTAGAGGGACAAGTTAAGGAATTAGAAACTACATTGAAATTATTAGGAAATCAAGACCCAGAACGTTCAATCTATCGTCAATCTGGGCCACTATTACTAGAAGTGTCTGACCGCGAATCATTATCAGATGATTTGGCCAAATCTGTTGAAACACTTTCTGAACACACTTCTAGGTTAACTCAGCAGGAAGCCACTTTGCGAGAGCAGTATGAAGAGATTGTAAAGCAATTTGAGGGTTAATAGTGAGTGAATCTGAAGATTTGCAAGTATTGCACGATTGGATATCAGAAAAGCGAGAGCAAGGGCCACTAGCAATTGTCACACACAAAAATGGTGATATGGATACAATAGGTTCAGCATTGGTTTTATCTAAATTAATTGGAAAAAATTCTAAAGCATGTGGGATTCATATATCGAAAATAGCAAAAAAGATTATTGCTGAAACTAAAAATGATTTTTTTTTAATGAATCCCTCTAATATCATGTGGCCAAGGACATTGTCTGGGATAATAGTTGTAGATTCAGCATCACCATCTCAAACTGGAGTTGAATTCCCGGAAGAAGTTCCTATTTGTGTAATTGATCACCACGAGGGTGGTAGTGATTGGAGTGCCGCTGAGATCAATATTTGTTGGCCTACCTCATCAACAGCAGAAATAATACTCAAATATTCTCAAGCATTTTATCCTTCAGGATTGGATGATGATTCAGCATTACAACTACTTGCAGGTATAATTACAGATACTGGTAGATTCAAACATGCTAATGCAATGTCATTGAAGGCAGCATCTGACATTATTGAAACATATTCAATAGACTACGCAAGTTTCGTTGAATCTATAGAAAAGGACAATATGAACCATTCGCAGAAGGTTGCCATTGCTAAATCATTGACTAAAGTCGAAGCAATAGATGCTGGCAATTGGTATTTAATCCATACTTCTGGAAGTACTAACGAGGGTGTGATAGCACGTAGTTTAATATCTGCTGGTGCAGAAGTTGCACTTGTGGTTCGTAGAGCAAAAGATGAAACAAGGTTAATCGCAAGAGCAACACGCTCCGCAGTTAATGAAGGAGTTCACCTAGGTCATTTAATGTCACAATTAACAGAAACATTGGATGGTGAAGGGGGGGGTCACGCGGGAGCAGCTGGTTGGTCAGGTAATGTTCCCGCTATAACCGCACGATCGGGATTCATCGCAGCATTATCTGCAACTAGGAGAAATTGAAATGACGACTGCACATCAATTATTTATGAGTCATCAAAAAAAGCCAATTTCTTCTTCAGAAATTAGTAATTTCGATGATAAATTAGGCTTAGCTGAGGCTGCAATAATTGCAGGAGATGAGGGATTTTTCAATGAAATATCAGCTTTATTATCTGAAACTGAGCTGTCTTTCGTTGATTTTAGAAGGGCTCAATTGAATAACAATTTTGATACTGCTCAAAAAAAATTGAAAGAATGTTTAGAGTTTAGTAGAAATTCATCTAATAGGGATCATACAATAGAAGCAAGAGTCAGGATGGAGTGGGGATTACTAAGATATACTCAAGGCCAGAATGAAGAGGCAGGCATTGATCTAAGATGGGCTATGGAACGCCTTAAAGCAATTTCAGAAGGTAGTGTTGAACATGGTTTATCAATACTAAATATGGCTGCATGGCATGTTTCAAGAAATGAATCTATGATGGCACTCGCACTTTTGAGCCAAATCAATAGATTAGGTCCTCATAAAAAAGAAATTATCGCTACTAGTAGATTGCAAATTTCAAAATTGCTTTTTGAGATGGGTGATTTCATTTCTAGTCAAAGGCACTCATGGGTTGCATTCAAAGGATTTTCAGAATCAGCTATGTATGAGGAGGCTATCGAAGCATGTTTGATCTGGATTGATCTAAGCCTCAATGATATTACTAATGATGCAGTTAAAATGGATGATTTAGTAGAAAACGCAACACCTAGGGATTTGGGTGATAATTCTAAATGTACTTGTCATCCAGATGACCTCAAATCATCTATTGAATGGTGTTTCGATAACTGGCATGGTGATAACTCAGGCGATAGAAGACCAGACTTGATGGTATTACTTGAGGCTGAAAAATCTGCAGGGCTAACTAACTTCCATGAAAAATTCAGGATTGATAAGGATATAGAAGATGAGGAAGTAATTAATTACTTGTCTAATTGAGTTTATCTCGTGCCTCATGCATAAATTTCTCGGCCCATTTTTCACCAGTTGTTACTAATCTTCTAGCGAGGAAGAATGCTGCGGAATACTCCCCATTATCCATTAACTGTAATAGGTTACTTTCATGTTCGCTGACTGGTATTTTTACATCTTCAGTATAAACATCATCAATTTCATTTGGGACAACCTTCATTGCAAGCTTCTCCATTTTCTTCAGGAAGTTTGACCGCCCATCTTCATTAGGTATATCCCATGATGGCGTATTTCCATCTAATCTTTTTTCCATCCTCTGTCGGAATTTATCTCTAGGTGACAATTGTGGGAAATGAATTTGTGATTGGTCATAGCAATACCAGGCATCATCAAATTCTTTCCTAGATTCATGCAATTTACCTAGTTCAGTCCATGCCTCATGATTAAATGGTCGATGAGCCAACAATCTTCTAACCAAGGTAATGAAGAGTTCTTCATCTAACGATCTAATTCGTTCTAATCTTCTACCGAACAAGACATTAGCGCGGGGATCAGACAAATCTAGATGGAAAAAGCGTTCCTTCAAATCTAATAAAAAATCATCATCAATCATTTTAGCCCAGTAATCAGGATCCAAAGGATCTGCTGCCAATGTGGCACTGAGTAGTTGAAATCCATGTTCTAACATATCAACGCCATCTAATTGAGATAATAGTTCAGGGTCCCTCCCCAAAACTGAGAATAGGTCCTCTAATACAGCCCTCAGTCCGTTTTCATCACCTAATTGTTGTTTTATTTGAGCTAGCAATCTCCAATTCTCCTCATGGGTAAAGTCATGTAAAACTGCTTGTCTAGCACTCTGTTCAGCCCAATGTAAATTCTGTGTCGCATTGTCAGAAGACTCAACAAGAGATAGAAACTTCTCAGCTTGAGAACGGTGCCTGTTACCAAGACTCCTTCTTGGGTGCTGAAGGTCTATACCACTACTATCTGCCACGCCGCGAGTAAGGGTCACTATTCATTGAACCTTTGCCGTTAATATTCATATTACCGATGTGAAACTCTTCTTATCTCTACCAAAGGGTATTGTAGCATCATAACCAATTTTAGAAGTTAATCCATCTTCATTTCTGGTAGGGTCGAGACTGCTACCCTTTTGATTACTCAATATTATTGTATCTGAATCAGGTTGCCAGCGAGTCATTAATGCCCATTCGACTTTAACTGGATTAGCAGGATTAATATCAACATCAACGATAGTAACAGATTTCATTGATGGATGACCCTCAAATGCAGCATAAATGGCATTTTTAGCATCATTAGCTGATTCAGGTATGATTTGAACTACCGCTGAAAGCCAGCCTGAACCTCCAGATGTCAAGAAAACATCAGTACATTTGCAAACCTTAGATACATTTGATTTGATAGTTGGAGCTCGAGGTAACCCCATCAATGCGTGATGTTCAGCGTGACCTGGTAACAAGGCATGGAAAATAGGATTATTTCGATGATATATTGAGTTAATTTTGATCACAGGTTCTTTACGAACATCATCTATAGTTCCTGTAATATCAATATATGGTCCTTCATCATCATTGTCTAAGGTTATCATAGCAGCCATAGCATATTCCGCGTCAGTAGGTACTGAAATTCCATTTTCGAGTTTAATAAGCTCAAGAGACTTGCCATAGAATTTTTCATACAACGCTGATGCGACTGTCAATTCATCAATTGGTTGATTAAAAGACATAGCCGCTGCTAATAATAAACACGGATCGGCACCATTTACTATGGCTATATTGACAGGCTCCTCATCTTCCGTGGCTTGATCGAGCATAGTTCTCAGATGCCTAGGTACCAAACGAGCAACTACATGATTTTTATCACGAACAAATTGTCTGTGGAATGAAACATTTCGTTGGCCTCCCCGTTCTGCTATTATTATGCTTGCTGACATATATCTCCCCCTGTCCTGGGGATAATGGTGGGGGATGGGGATATTGCTCAAATCCACAGGTTGAATCTGGTTTTGCATTACTGGGGCATCTGAATTAACTAACACGGGCTCCACTCTATTCTTCATTGCAAATTCCATTGCATCTAGAAGTTCTGATGGTTCAATACCAAAATGTTTGGCCATATTTTGCCTAAGGCAAACGTTTGCAGCAGCTCTGTGTCCAGGAGCACCATCCACGTTTTCAAAGATGATTGGTGAATTAGGGTGTTCTTCGATACTTAGACGCATATCATTAATCGGGTTAATTGTAGAGATTGATACCGCCTGTTCAAGGTGGTCTCTGAATGCCATTGATGGGGCGACAATGGATTCTCGCTTGAAGGTTGGGGGGTGTTCGATTGTGATTTAGTCATACTGAGTCACGATGAATGTTATTCGCCTCACTCCGATGGCCTCATATACGCGCGGTAGGTCGGCGGGCTGCTTCAAGGTGTATCCATGGGTAGAGGACTCTTTTCTGGTTCGAAAATGAAGCGTGACCGCCAGCGTTTCAGATGGAAGGATAGGGGATACAAGAAGCGTGTTCTCAAATTAAAACAAAAGTCAGATCCACTTGGTGGTGCTGCTCAGGCAAAGGGGATAGTAATTGAAAAGGTTGGAATTGAAGCGAAACAACCCAACTCTGGAATTCGTAAGGCAGTAAAGATTAGTTTAATCAGAACTGGTAATAAACTAACCGCATTCGCTCCTGGTGACGGCGCAATTAACTTCATTGATGAACATGATGAAGTAATGGTGGAAGGGATTGGTGGTAGAATGGGTCGTTCTTATGGTGATATCCCTGGTGTAAGATTCAAGGTGATTAAAGTCAATGGAGTTTCTCTTGATGAGATGGTAAGAGGCCGTAAAGAGAAGCCAATTAGATGAGGTGATAAATTGACTGATGATGATGACGTGGTTGAAGAAATTCCCGAGGAGCCCCCTGTTGTTGAGTCACCTATTGCTGGCATAGGCACTCTCGTTTTTGGTAAGTGGGATGCCGCTGAAGTAACATGCGAAGATCCAGGCATTTCCCCTTATATCAATCTGAAAACTGTTGGTGTGCCCCATACTGGTGGCCGTCATGCTAATGCTTGGTTTGGTAAGAGCAAGTTGTCCATAGTTGAGAGATTTATCAATGGATTGATGCGGACTGGAAAATATACAGGTAAGAAGATTGCAGCTGCCAAGGCATTTGAAGATGCATTGGATAGAATTGCGGAAAGAGATAGTATCAATCCACTACAATCGTTTGTTGATGCTGTTGCTAATTCTGCTCCAATGGAAGAAATTACCTACATCAAGTTCGGAGCTGTACGCCAACCAAAGGCTGCAGATAGCGCCCCCAGTAGGCGTATTGATGTTGCAATTCGAAATCTAGCCAAGGGTTCAACTCAGGCTACTCGTAAGAGTACAAGGACATTATCTCAGGGGATTGTAAATGAGATTTCTAAGGCTGCAAGTGGTGATGTAACTTCTTTTGCTGTAGGTAAGAAGGAAGAAGTAGAAAGAATTGCTGCTGCTGCTAGATGATGGCAAGTCATATTATCCTACAATTTATCGTATTGATAAATAGCGTAGTCGCATTTATGAACCACAGTCAGGTCGCCCGCTTACAAGGTGAATACCAATGGGACGTAAAGAAGATAACATTGCGAAGGCAACTGAAGTTATGCACATTAGAGACCAAATAAGAAATCTCTGTATTGCAGCCCATATTGATCATGGTAAGACAACTCTTTCAGACAATTTGATTGCAGGTGCCGGGATGATGAGCGAAGAGTTGGCTGGTAAAAGCCGTGTTCTAGATTTTGACGAACAAGAATCAGCACGCGGGATTACTATCAATGCTGCTTCTGCATCAATGGTCCACAATGTTAGTGGTACAGATTTCCTGATTAACTTGATTGATACACCTGGTCACGTTGATTTTGGTGGCGATGTTACTAGGGCAATGCGCGCCGTAGATGGTTGTTTTATCTTAACTTGTGCAGTTGAAGGAGCTATGCCTCAGACAGAAACAGTCGTTCGCCAAGCGCTCAAAGAAAAGGTCAAACCAGTCCTTTTCATCAATAAGGTAGATCGTCTTATCAATGAACTTCAAGTAACTCCTGAGGATATGTTGGAGAGATTCAAAACTCAGATTACTAAGGTAAATAACTTAATTCGACAATTTGCGCCTGATGAATACAAAAAAGAATGGCAAGTTAGCGTTTCAGATGGAACAGTTGCATTTGGTTCAGCATACCACAATTGGGGAATAACAGTCCCTTACATGCAGAAATCAGGTATTTCATTTAAGGAGATTTTTGAGTATTGTCATAATGAGGAGCAGAGAGAATTATCTAAGAAAGCACCTGTACACGAGGTTCTTCTTGATATGGCAGTTTCTCAATTACCCAGCCCCGTAATTGCTCAGCCATATAGAATTCCTAATATTTGGACAGGTGATTTAGATTCCGAACTAGGTAAGTCGATGATTAGTTGCGATCCAGATGGTCCTCTTTCATTGATGATTACAAAAATTTGGATGGACCCACACGCAGGGGAAGTTGCTGTAGGTAGGATATATTCTGGAACTATAAACCATGGTGAATCGCTGTGGGCAATAGGCGGTAGTAAATCTGAACGTGTCCAGCAAGTTAGCATGATGGTTGGAGGTGACAGAATATCAATTCCAAAAATTGTTGCAGGGAATATCGCAGCATTAACTGGAATTAGATCAGCAGCTGCTGGTGTTACTGTTGCTAGAGAAAATGATATCACACCATTCGAAGCAATACGTCATTATTCCGAGCCAGTCGTAACTGTAGCTGTCGAACCAAAGTCCATGAAGGATTTACCTAAATTCATTGATGCTCTAAGGTCATTGGCCAAGGCTGACGCATCATTACAAGTTACTACCAATAATGAGACTGGTGAGGCCTTGTTAGCAGGAATGGGTGAACTACATCTTGAAATTACTACATATCGTATAGAAGAAGAACAAAATATCAAAGTCTCTGTTTCTGAACCAATCGTAGTTTATAGAGAAACAGCCTCCGGAAATAATAACGGCCACTCCTTCGAGGGCAAATCACCTAATCGTCACAATAGGTTCTATGTTGAAGTTGAGAAGTTATCTGATGAAGTAGTTCAAGCACTTAGAGAAGGTGTGTTTGGAAATGGAACAATCAGACCTAATGATTCGAAGGAAGTAGGTCGTAAATTCGGTGAATACGGTATGGATAAGGATTTGATGCGCAAAATTTACGCGATTAATGGGACAAATGTACTAGTTAATGATACCAAAGGAATACAATATCTCCATGAAACTAAAGAATTGCTCATTGAAGCATTCAATGAGGTCTGTAAGAAAGGTCCGGTAGCCGAGGAACCAATGATGAGTGTAATGGTTAGGTTAGTTGATGCTAAATTACATGAAGACGCAATTCACCGTGGCCCTGCACAAACAATTCCTGCTATGAGAAATGCTGTGAAAGGGGCCCTGGTTAGGGCTAACACAGTACTAATGGAGCCGATGCAAAAAATGCATGTTTCAGTACCTAATGATTGGCTAGGCGGCGTCACGAGGGAGATTACCCAACGAAGGGGCGAGATTGAGGATATGCCATCAGATGGTGAAATAACTACCGTAATTGGCAAGGTTCCTGTAGCTGAAACATTTGGATTTTCGAATGATATTCGAGCAGCATCACAAGGCCGAGCAGTTTGGAATACGGAGAATTGTGGATTCGAAGAACTTCCTAGAGCCCTATTGGACAAAGTAGTTGGCGGGATAAGGGAACGTAAAGGATTGAAGCCAGAAATACCTTCAGAATCATACTATTCTGATTAATAATATATTTCAGGAAATCCTGACTAATTGCCAATCTGTTAGTTGCCTCAAAATGTTTAGTGCTTCAGATTCGGGCAATACATCTAGAAATGAGTGTGCTTTTTTGTTAAACTCCAATGCCTTGTCCCTAGCATAATCTATTGAACCGACCTCCAATAATTCATTGATTACAGCATCTAAATCATTTCTTTCAATAGAATCATTTCCACAGCCAAATAGTTCTTGGAATTTATTCAATTTGTCTGATTTTTGATTCAATGCATGAATTGCAATTAGTGTTTGTTTTCCTTCAATAACATCACTACATGCCGGTTTTCCTAGTGTTTTACTATCTCCAGTCACATCGATCAAATCATCAATTAATTGGAAACATAGGCCCAAATTTTCACCCCATTGAGATAGATTATGCACTATATCTTCCGAAGCACCAGAAAGAAGAGCACCCGTTTTAGCGCAGGTAGAAAACATAGCGGCTGTTTTTCCGGAAATCATGTTAAGATATTCTTCCTCTGATACCAATTGAACTAATTCGAAATCCATATCTAATTGTTGTCCTTCAGCTACTTTTTTGACCATATCGCTGATAATTGAAACCAGAGAACGAGAATTTTTATCAGAAATACCAGGGCAATTCGCGATTATTTCAAATGATAGGGCAAGCATAGAATCTCCAGCATTAATTGCAGTTGGTGTATCAAATTCGACATGAACGGATTTTCTTCCCCTCCTAAGTGAATCATTATCCATTATATCATCATGAATTAATGTGAAATTGTGAATAATTTCAATAGCAGCCCCAATGTCATACAAAGTATCGTTAGAATTGCCACATGCATCTGCAACAAGCCAAGGCATTATCGCTCTAAGCCTCTTACCACCACCTTCAATTAGGTGCAGCATTGCTGATCTCAATCTTTCATTTGATGACTGTTCAAGAGAATTAACAATTTTTTGATCGACTATAATCGCGTGATGTTTTAGGACATCTAGTAGTGAATGTTTTTGCATTTCGATCTCGCCTACTCTATGTATTTCAGTATCTTGCAGTTGTTCAATATCATTAAGATGGCCCCACCAATTAGTTAGAAATCTATTATTTATCAGCCTAAACCAAGGGGCTATTGGAATTCTTTCATCATTTATCATAGATTCCAATTCATTTTGATTAACCCATTTAATTTCATCAATTTCATTAGGATTAATGTTCAATGTGACATCTGCTTGTATGAATAAAATATGATCGATTTCTCTTTCAATCCATTTTTCATCTGCCCTAGCAAAGTAATGCATCTTGGTAATTAAATGAAAATCCGAAATTGGTATTTCATCAGAATTAATTCCAAGTTCTTGATGAAGTTTCCTTATTGCAGCATTTTTGACACCTAAATCATCTTGCATTTCCTTTTCATTAGTGATGTTAAGGGGGTGGCTGCAGCATGAATTGGCCCACACAGAAGGAAATGTGATTTTTGTTGAAGCTCTCTTTTGGATTAACAATTTACCTTCTGAATTGAACAATAGCACACTAAAAGCCCTATGTAGCGTTCCTTCTCCAAGGTGACTCTTAACTTTAGACATGGAACCTATTTGCTCATCATCCTGATCAACTACAATGACTTCTTCATCCATCATTAGAGTCTGGGATTGATCATATTGATCTCCGAGAATCTCCCTTCCCTCTCCATTCATGTGTCCCACAGGGGTTCTGAAGAGATTCAACTCTTTAATCGAGTGGTAATCATAGTTAATTATGTATGATTTTAGTTCCTATTGTATTGCCATTAACTATTGCATCATGTATCCTAATTGGTTTCTCCCCATCTAAAATCCATACATTAGGGACATTATATGCGATTAATTTTGCACGATCTAATTTCAAATTAATACCGCCAGTGACATCAATATTGCTAGCATGCTCACCATCAAATTGCATATCGCTAGTCCAAATTGGGATTAATTCCGAATCAGGAAAGTTTGGTGGAGATGACATCAATCCTTCTGCACCACCCATTGCGAAAATCATATGCTTCGCACCCATTTCAGACGCCACTCTATAGCAAATATCATCACCACTCAATATTCCAAAAATCGATTCATCATCACATTCTACTACATCGCCAAATGTTACTGGTATAGTGCCGTCATTATATTCTAATATTGAAATATCTCCAGAAAATTTTGACCCAGTACCAGATGCCCATTCGTGTGGTGGGTGAGATTTTGTAGAGATTCCATATGATTGTAATGAATCAACAACTAACTTATTAAGCATCATCATATCATTCCTTACTGATACTACCGCATCACATTGATTACTAATCTCATCAATTACTTTAGGCATAAAACCTTCAATAAATCCTTCATTTAATCTCCATTTCTTAGCTTTAAGGTGCCCAAAACTACCAGCCCCATGTACAATGATTATCCTATAATTCATATTGGATAATTTGGAAATAACCTTAGATAATTCAGATAAAACTGTTGGTTTTAGGGTGCACATTTCCGATTTCTCGGTGATTAAACACCCGCCCAGTTTGAGCACTACCAACTCATCCATATTAATCCGAAGATGTTTAACAACATGTTTTTTGCTGTCAGATATATCAATTGAACAATATAATCGGGAGTTTGATGAGTGATGAAGTGTTCGGAGTACTGTGACAGATGAGCCTACAGTTGATCAACTGAGAAGATATCTGCAAGAACAGTTGCTAGAGGCAGAGGAAATTGTGGATATTAAGGCCAAAAAGGAAAGAATGTTAAAATTAGAAACTGCACTTAATGAAGCTATAAAATTCGTTAATGAGGTAGAAATACGAAAGGAGATAGAAAGCCTGGTATTTGAGGAGAGCAAGGCAGTACGATTGATTTCTCCATCTAACATGGATGAAGATGATAACAATGCTTCAAAAACAGAATGCCCCAAATGCGAAGAAGAAATGGATTTCAAATTGGGATTCTGTCAAATATGTGGTCACAAGAGTAAATGAAATTACTCTTCTTCACCCCATTCATCCAACATTAGTTGATACTCGCTATCATCATAATTAATTTGTGAGCAGAATTGTGCATCTACAATTTCAGTCAAGTAAACTGTTGTTCCAGCATGGAATATAGTATTTCCAGATGCTTGCATTTGAATGATATCAATTTCAATAATTGCAGGCCTGAAATGATGAACTGCTCCAGCATTTGCTGCTGATGTTATGCTTCTAGATAGATGCACCCACTTTCTACCACCTGGGTGAATACCACCTTCCAATAACGTTTCAATTTCATCGCGAGAGCATGGGTAATAAAGAAGCTCAGGTATATTGTCAGTTGGTAAATCAAGTTCAATATCTACAGTATGAGCATAGGTTGCACGTACATTACCACCTCTTGCTTCATACCTTCCTTTTGGGTCAGTAGCAACGATGGCTTCTATATGACGATCCCTTAGCCAATGCTTTCTCTTATCTTTACGAGATAAAGCATTGGATAATTCACGAATACTGACCCATCCATTAATGTCCATTTCTAAGTCGAATTTCTCGGGGAAATGTCGTAAAATACCTGCCATTCTGCGGGCGATTTGGTCCCTCTCACGGCCATTCATAACAAATTTTCCTTCACTATTACATGCTGGGCAAAGTTCGCCATCAAAGTAACCATGCATTTGACATTCTCGTATCATCAAATGGCCCGACTCAGGACGTATTCATAACAGCGCCGGTATAGATATGATAAACTGGACATGGAATTATATTTACTTGAAATCGAACTAAATATTTTTTTTAACCAAACGGAAGCCATATCACTCATGCCATACTCCAAGTTTTTGATGGCATTGAGGAAGAGGCCGTTCAAAGGCAACAAAGGCCTTACTGAGGCAAAGGATAATTTGTCAATCGATGAAGATGGAGATTGCCCTAGGTGCGGCGGCAAATCAGTATCATCATCAATTCAGGGCTACATTTGTTGTGACCGGTGTCAGTATGAATGGAAGGATCCCAATCATGATTCATCAAAAGATAGCATGAATGTAGAATCGGTTCATAGTGAATCTGAATTAGTCAGGCAGTTTAAGGAGGAAATGGAAAGTGGCACAGGATTGTCGCGTGTTTTAGGTATTGATGAAAACCTAACGCGTGAGCAAGAAGATGGTTTGACAAGATTACAAGATAAATGGATGGACGGGATGCAAGGCCATTATAATGCGGCCAGTGAGGAGAGAAAACCATTAATAATCAATTTTGATGAAGATGATAATATTCTTGATACAAGTGTAGGTAGCCTTTCCATAATTACCAATAATTTCGATGGCGGTGAAGAAATCAGAATCGAATATCCTGGCAGAGGAACTGAATTCTATCTACTTAATGAGGATACGGATAAAGGTTGGAGAAGAGGTAGGACAATAGAGGAAACAGCTAGAAATATTGCATCCATTATCAATAGAAATAGTAATTTCGTATATGCAAATAATGAAGGTAATAAGATACTTTTTGAGTTACGTGACAATTCATTGAAACCTGGTTCATTAGTACTATACGTTGATGACCCGGGTTCTCAAGATATGGTTGCAGAGAAAGATGGTGTCACTTTGGATCCGGCATCAGTAAGTCTCGAATCAGATTATCAAACAGCAGTTGAATTAGTTTTATCTGATGGAGTTATTACCCCTAGTGAAGATCAATTGTTATGGGCAATGAGGCAACACCTCGACATATCTGAAGAAAGACATATTCAGATTATTATCTCGTTGTTTGGTGAAGGGGCTCAGAAGGAATGTACTGGATGTGGGAAAATGTCTGAATTGTTCATTGAACACAGTGCATGGTATTGCAGCGGATGTGAAATGTGGATATAATTTTGTAATTATGACCCTCATAAAATAGGTATTATTGATATACCGAGTCCTACGAGCCATAATTGCGGTGAATGTAATGGCGACAGATACTCTGTATATAGGCGTAGATTTGGGTACATTTAGGTCAGTCATGGTTTCCAATGATAATCACGAGGAAAAAGTACTGACTGTAATAGGTACTCCAAAGGATTCAATTGCCAAAAACTTCCTACGCAGAGATGTCCTTTTCGGAGAAGAGGCACTAAAGAATAGACTTGCATTAAATCTCTATAGACCATTAGAACATGGTGTGATTAAGGACACGCCAGAAGATAAGAAATACATAGCACATTTCATTAATCATATGATGAATCTTGCAGACCCTGAGGAATACGATAGAGTTGTTGCAGTAATTGGTGCCCCCGCTGAAGCTAGTCATGTTGATAAGACTGCTATTTTTGATGCTGCAGCTGGCACAGTAAATGCTTGTATGATTATTTCTGAACCCTTTGCAGTAGCTTACGCATTGGACATGCTTGACCATACAATGGTTATCGATATTGGCGCAGGCACAACTGATATCTGCAGAGTTTATGGGACAATTCCTAGACCTGAAGATCAGTTGCACATTAATCGCGCTGGGGATTTCGTAGATGCGCGATTAATTGAACAAATACAGAAGAAATATGTTGGCGCTCAAATTACTAAAGACATGGCTCGTAGATGGAAGGAACAATACTCATTCACTGGACATTCTCCACCTAAAGAACCAATTATCGTAGATTTCTCAATTGAAGGTAAAGCAATGTCACTAGATATTACTGATTGTATATCAAGTGCATGTGAATCTATTGTCGACGATATTATTTCGAATGTTAAGGGATTGATTGCTGACTCTAACCCTGAATATCATGATGCCTTCCGACAGAACATCATCTTAGCTGGTGGTGGTTCTGGCATTAGGGGATTAGGTGCAACGATGGAAGAAAGATTGGCTGATTTAGGCGAAATAACAGTCCATATTGTTGAAGACCCTGTTAAACTTGGAGCTGAAGGGGCATTAAGGTTGGCTCAGGAAGTCCCAGAGGAATATTGGAAGAATCTGACCATTTCCGATCAATAATTATTCTTCTTCATTACCAAATTTATCATATGTTTCTTTAGACACTAGATTCATATTACAATTTGGACATTTGTCTTCATGGTGTAATTCTAACGGCTTAACTGCTAATAGTGATAGGCAATTAGGACAAGCCCCCATCATCTCATCGTTTTCTAGATTTGATGTGGCTAGTAACTTACTTGTGTGGCCAAGATACCATGCCATGAATATAGGATTTGAAAATGTAGGAAATCTCTTAATCATACCAACTGAAATAAAAATCAACATCCCAGCCATAATTAATGATAGTATGTTACCTGATAGGCCGATGAAAAGGTCTTGTATAGCAATGAGCATACAAATTACAATAAGAAATAACCAATGGCCCATCGCAAATTTATATGCCCAAGCACGTCGATTATTAAATCCAAAATATATAGACATCAAACCAACCATAATTGCTATTGAAAAAATACCAATTAATGATGCGAATTGGATATTTGAATTTACTATTATACTCATCATAATAAAGAAAAATAGTAGTGTAAGCCATAGTAGAGAACTTGACATCCCCCTATGTACCCTCTCAATACTCGAGTTATCCTTCTCCATGTCCCGTCGAAAAGGCACGACTAATTCAGTTTTGGGAACCGGCATCCGTAAAGAGGGGCACCAAACCGGGGGTATTGATGGCGGAGACAAAGGATGTCGATGTTGAGCAACTAACTAATTCTCTTGCTGATAAGAGAATTCTAGTTGGCATTAGTGGTGGAATTGCTGCTGTCGATAGTGTAAGATTGCTACGTGAAATAAGAAGGCATGGTGGAACCCCAATAGTAATTATGACAGGCGCCGCTCAACAAATCATTTCCCCATTAGCAATAGAATGGGCATCTCAATCACTCGTCATCACCGACTGGGACGCTGATATGGCTCAATTAGATGATGTGGATGGCGTCCTAGTTTGCCCGGCAACTCGCTATACTATAGCTTCGCATATCCATGGAATAATGGATACACCATTACAGATGGCATTATCAGCCGCTAGGGGCAGAAAAATACCGATTTTATTCGTACCTAGTATGCATAATTCGCTATCATCGGACCCCATAACTGATGATTTAACTAATGAACTGGTGGATTCAGGGAATTTTGTTTTATGGGGCCCTAATGAGGAGGGGAGAAAGAAAAATCCCGACACTGTAAATATTGTCGCGGAATTATGTCATATTATTAATTCAGATTTGAATTCTAGAAGAAGGGTACTAATCACACTTGGCGCAACAAGAAGTCAAATCGATCATGTTAGGTGGATTCAGAATACATCAACAGGAAATACTGGATGGGAAATTTGTTCTTACCTGTATAGGATGGGGCACGATGTCATCGCAGTTTATGGTGAAACTACATCGTTAGCTCCTAGTTTTCTAAATAATATTGAAAAATATAGTGACCCAGATCAAATGCTTAAATCATTAATTTCTCATGCTGATTCAGATAATCCACCAGATTCATGGGTACATTGTGCTGCAGTTTTAGATTTCATACCGTCTGAATTTATTGATTCGAAGGTGAAATCAAATGATGAAAAATGGATTATTGAATTAAAATCAACTAAGAAACATATTCATGAATTAAGTAAATACTGTTCCGGGAAAAATCGCATAGGTTTCAAACTAGAGTCAAATTTGAGTTATGATGATTTAATCGAATCTGCTAAAAATTTAATTTCAACATACAAACTAAATGGGGTGGTGGCAAACTTATTGGAATCTATTGATGATAATTCGGTACCAAGAGCATTTTGGGTCGATCAAAAAGGTGCAATAACGGACATAAAAGACAATTTATCATTGGCAATGATTATTGATGAGCAAATTAGCCGATAATAAATGACTTCATCTGTAATTGCCTTAGAATCATTCGAACCATTGACATATTACGGCTCATACATTGGTATGTGTTGTATTTTGGCCGCATTCGTTTTTGAGACCAGGGGTGTTCTAAATAGTCGAGGAATCAAATATCTTCTACTCATGGCAATCGGTTCTGGAATCTTAGGAATTAGGGCGGTTCATACTGGTGAATGGGCATTTGTTGTTTTAGAGGCTGCATGGTTATTCGCATCAGTTCTTGCTATTATCAAACCAATGCAACAATTGGATGCTCCCATAGATAGTATTGAATCATAATAGGTTGGCGGTGTAATCATGGGAGGGTATGACAAGGCCAAGCGCGGAATACCACCTAAGAGTGATTTTAGTTCATGGTATCCAGCTATCGTCGAGATCGCAGAACTAGTCGACAAAAGATATCCTATCAAAGGTATGGATGTTTGGCGGCCATATGGTTGGAAGGCAATGAAAAATATTGATTCACTTACACACTCTGAAATGTCTAGGACTAATCACGAAGAAGTCAATTTCCCATTACTAATACCTGAAGATTTATTGGATAAGGAAAACAAACTTGTTGCTCGTCTTAAAGCAGCTAGAGAATCAGGCGTTGATCCTTCGGAGATGAGATTTGACGAAGAGGTTGAAGGATTCAAAAAGGAAGTATATTGGGTGAAGAACGCAGGAGAAAATGAATTAGATGTACCGATGTTTCTTCGACCTACATCTGAAACTGCAATGTACACCCTATTCCCTTTATGGATTAGAAGTCACACAGATTTACCACTCAAGATTTATCAAATCGTTAATACATTCAGATACGAAACTAAGCAGACAAGGTCATTTATTCGAGTTCGAGAGATACACTTCTTTGAAGCACATACTGCCCACATCGATGAAGCATCTGCCACTGAACAAATTGAGCAGGATTTGGAAATTGTCAGTAATATAATGTCCGACCTTAAACTTCCTGTAATTATCTCCAAAAGACCGGTTTGGGACACCTTCCCGGGTGCTTGGTATACCATCGCTATTGACGTAATTATGCCAAATGGTCGGACATTACAAGTCGCGTCGTGCCATCATTATAGAGATCAGTGGGCTGAAGCTTTTGACATCACATATGAAGACGGTGATGGTGTGAAAAGAAACTGTCACCAAACAACATATGGTATGTCCGAAAGGTTGCTGGGTGCAGTTGTTGGAACTCATGGCGACGATAGTGGTCTAATTTTCCCTCCAAAAATAGCCCCTATTCAAATTGTCATAATGCCTGTTGCAGCTCATAAAAACCCTGATGTTATTGATAATGCGAAACACGTATCAGAATTATTAACCAATGCAGGTTATAGAACATACGTAGATGATAGAGATATTAGACCAGGTCAGAAATATTATGATTGGGAGATTAAAGGCGTCCCCCTCCGTCTAGAAATTGGTCCGCGTGATATTGAGAATCGTAGTGCATTTGCAGCCAAAAGAACCGGTGGTAAAAATCCAATACCTCTAGATGGTATAGTTGAAGCTGTAACTAATCAGTTATTAGAAGTAGAAAATGAATTAGCTGTAAGAACTGAAGATATGATGGCTAACTCAATCCAATCTTTGAATTCATTAGATGATGAAATACAAGACGCACTAATTTACCATGCGCCTTTTGATGGCAATGATTCAGATGCTGAGTTGTTGGAAAAATCTACAGGACTTACCATACTAGGTGATAGCATCGAATCATATGAAACACCAATGCCATGTATAGTATCAGGTAAAATGACTACTAGGAAACAGCATCTAGCAAGGATGTATTAGTCCTACGATTCATCGCCTAACAAACCATAATATCAAAAATATTGTTGATATACTGATTAGTAGTATGTCAGGAATCCCAATAGTACCTTCTAGTAAAGATGGGGACCAACCCCATCCAGAATCTAAATTACCAATACTAGCCCAATTTATCTTATTATGGCCATCAGATGGACATCCACCACCAGAACAACCACCTCCTAGAAATGAAAACACACCTAATAAATTCATTATCGATATTATGAATAAGCCACCGCTTAACAACGGTAATTTTGTAGTTTTATTATCTGATTCGGGTATTTCAGTTAATGTTGGAGCCTCAAATGGTTCCAAATTATCATCAGGAATGATTTCAATTAACATGTCGTCATCTAATTCATCACTGAGGGATTCTGATAGAGCGCGTTTTGAATCTCCCCTTGACAACCCCATATTCTCTAAGAAATCGTCACCATATATTCTTTCAGCAAGCTTTGCAAGTACTGGATCTTCTTCCAGTATTTCGGGACCAAGTTCGCCATCAAGCAACCTTTGCAACTTCTCCAAATTGTCACTCATTGGAACCCGCCCGACTAACGCCAATTGCCGACTATTGATGAAAGCATTGATTGTATGTACTGAAATAATACATTATTTTCTTTCAATTACAGAACGCGCAGCATTTGCAATATCTGAAATCCCCATACCATATTTATCCAATAATTCGTCACCTTGGCCAGATTCTCCAAAGTGATCTTTAACTCCAATTCTCTCAAGAGGGCATGGTGAATTACTAGAAAGATATTCAGCGACCGAACCACCTAAACCTCCGATGATCGAATGGTCTTCTACAGTAACAAAACACCCGCATTTATTAGCAAGTTCATCTATAATATCACTATCAAGTGGCTTAATTGTATGCATGTCAATTACTGTTGCTTCTATACCATCAACTGATAATATATTTGCGGCTTCCAATGCCCTAGAAACCATTACACCACATGCAATTATGGCGACGTCACCCCCCTCTGTAAGTTTAACACCTTTACCAATTTGTAACTCTTTTACACTATCTATATCATAAATCCTAGGTGTTTTATTTCTCGCTGTCCTTGTGTAGGATGGAGAATCCATACTAACTAATTGTGTAGTTAGCATTTCAGTACTCAAATCATCAGAGGGGTGTAAAACAATCATGTTAGGGAGGCTGCGGTAAATTGCGATGTCTTCGATTGACTGAGCAGATGAACCGTCCGTACCAGTATGGATGCCACCATGACTGCCACATATATGAACAGGGATGTTTGGCCGGGCAATACCATTTCTTACTTGTTCAAATCCACGCTCTGTGAAAATAGCAAACGTAGATGCAAATGGTTTGTAACCACTAGTGGCTAATCCTGCAGATACGAGCATCATGTTCTGTTCTGAAATTCCCAGTGAGATAGTCCTATCCGGATACTTAGTACGGAACATTTGACTTTTAGTTGATTTACCTAAATCAGCCTCAATCACGACAACCTTGGGGTCATCAGCCAATTTTAGTAGTGCTGAACCATAACCATCCCTTGATGCGGCTAAAGTCATGATAATTCCTCCAATGCTTGTTCTAATTGCTGATCGTTTGGAGCAGCCCCATGAAATGCAGGGTTATCTTCCATGAATGATACACCTTTTCCTTTGACGGTATGAGCAACTAATACAGCAGGTCGATCAGTCACTGAATCGAACCATTCGATAGATGAAATTATTTCATTTATATCGTGGCCATCACATTCTCTTACAGCCCATCCGAACCCCTCCCACATTGATGGTATATCGAATAACCTCAACTGGTTATCCATAAAGTCATCATTTTGAATACGATTACGATCTACGATGACATTAAGATTCCCTACTTCGTGATGTGCTGCAGCCATTGCTGCTTCCCAAATTTGACCTTCCTGTAATTCCCCATCCCCTAGCATAACAAAAGCAGACCTATCCGATTTATCCATTCGAGAAGCAAGAGCGGCACCCAATCCAAATGATAATCCCATACCTAAACTACCTGCTGAAAAATCGACACCGGGAGTCCATTTCATATCTACATGCCCTTGACAAACGCCACCCATTACGCGGAATGAATGCATATCATCATCAGTAATGAATCCCATCTCGTTTAGTATTGCGTAAATTGCAGGTGATGCGTGACCTTTGCTCATAATGAATCTATCACGATCAGGATCATCAGGGTTATTTGGATCAACATTTAATCTTGTTTTATACAATGTTACTAGGATGTCAATAGCAGACAATGAACCACCCGGGTGTCCAGCACTTGCACGGTGGGTCATTTTTACTATCTCACGTCGGCATCTAGTAGCTGTTGCATTTAATTCATCGATATCAATTAAATGATTAATCCGCCCCCTATCTTTAGCCATCAACTACCATTCCCCATGATGGTTGCATTTCCGTAAGCCTTTGATGATTTCCTTTAATCTAGGAAATATATTTTTCAATTCGGCTTGATTTTTGAAATTAATCTACGTGTGCCATCAATTGCTACAGAAACCCAATCAACTAATAGTGAAAATGGATTTTTACCTTTAGGTAAACTACGTGTCACTAGCCATGTGAATACTCCAAAAAACCATAAGAAGAATACAGTAGATAGTAACGGTCCTAAAGTACCTAGGAAACCTAACCAATCGTTAGGCGGTGGAATAAATGGAATTATTATGAATACTGCGATTAAAACACCCATTAATGCCTCTCCTGCAATCAAACCCGCTGAAAGTAATGTACCCCTACTCACTAATTCTTTACCTGATTTGATTGCACTTTCAGAAGGAGTGCCTGATAGGGTACCATCGATTCTTAAATGGGCAGTTCTTGTAACTAAGTGGTTTAAAATGCCGCCTGTAAAAATAGTTGCAGATAGATATAATGGAAGGTACATGCCAATAGCAATCGACATAATTGGTAATTTCGGTCCGTTTTTCCCTAGATACCAACGTGACCCAATAATTATGGCTGCAACAATAACACCAAGGCCCAACATTGGATAATTAACTGAACCGCCAAACATCCCTTCAATTAAGGTACCAATTATTTCAGCCTGAGGTGCTTCCAGAACTTTTGTACAACCCCATTCAGGGTGAGGATTTACAGCACAATATGTTGGAGTTATTCTAAATGCTTCATTTAGAACAGTCAGAGTTAATGGCGCAACTACTGCACCAACCATGACACCTATTAATTCTGCAATTTGCTGTTTCCATGGAGTTGCACCCACTAAGTGACCCGTTTTCAGATCCTGCATTACATCCCCTGCAATTGCAGCATTTACAGCTACAACTGAGGCGATAATTAGAGTCGCATACATCAATTCCGTTTGACCCATATCAAGAATAATTCCACCCACAATCCAAACAATTAATGTTGTAGCCATTAATGTTGCAATTGTCATACCTGAAACTGGAGAATTTGATGAACCAACAACCCCTGCAATATATCCAGCAACAGCAGAGAAGAAGAATGCGGTTACTGATAGAAATAGTGCCCCCACAATAGCTAGGAGCAATGAACCAGTCTTCCACCAATAGAAGAAGAATGTTAAGGTTGCAATTACGCCCAGTACCATAAATGCATATTTCATAGGGATATCCTGTTCAGTTCTAGGCAATTTAGAAATATCTTCTGATGTGTTGGAATTAATTGCCTTTTTAAGGCCACTAGATATTGTTTTTCTCATATCTATTAGTGTCCATAAGCCACCCACCACCATGCAACCTACTCCAACGAATCTAATATGTGTCGCCCACAGAGTTTTGAAGCCATGGGCCATGTCTGCATCTACAGGCCAACCATAAGTTAATCCATAAATTGGTGTCAAAATGAATACTCCAAGTACGGCTCCGAAAAATATGTATGATGCGATATTTAGGCCTACTATCCATCCAACAGCCACCAGGGATAGGGAATAATCTAGTGATGAATATATGCGTAATCCAATTACTTCAGTGGCAACCTCTATCTTTGCTTTGGTCAATTCGAATCCCTTAACCATCCACCCGTATAATGCACCAAGGCCAAGCGCGTAAAGAATTACAACTAATTGAGAACCACCCTTTTGACCGGCAACAAGTACCTCTTCACAAGCGATTCCTTCAGGATATAGCAGTGCTTCTTCAACGATGAATACGCGCCTAAGGGTTATTGTGAAAATTGTCCCAAGTATGCCACCCAAAACTGCCACGATGAATGTGGTTAGTGTATCCATTTGCCTACCCATTACCAATAATGCGGGCATAGTAAAAATGATTCCAGCAGCCAAACTTTCACCCGCTGAAGTCATCGTTTGTACAACATTATTTTCTAGGATGCTGACATTCTTGAATCTCAACATTCTCAGCAATAGCATCGACATCACAGCTGCTGGTATTGATGCTGAAACCGTCATTCCAATGTATAGTCCAAGATAAGTATTAGCTGCTGTCATTAGAGCGCCTAATACTAAACCAAGTAGCAATGCCCTTTTGGTTAACTCAGGCAAGGTTTTTGATGCCGGAACATACGGTTCAAACTCGCCCATGCATTCCGGAAACCGTTCAGGTACTCAATGCTACGCATATAATTTACAATTCTACAATTTCTAAACTTCCGCTTCATACAAATATTAACAGGTTCTGCCTCCAAAGGTCGAGCGTATGCCATCTACTGAAAACACTCTCGTTTCCGCCCCCGAAAATGATGATAAATTGTGGCATAATCTCCCATTAGATGATGTTTTGAACGATTTGAATACAACTGTAATTGGGCTATCAACAGACGAAGTGTCGAAAAGAATTGAAAAATATGGTTACAACAAACTAAAAGGCAAAAAACCAAGACATCCCATTTTGAAATTGATTGATCAGTTTAGGGACCCTATGGTATACTTGTTAATGTTGGCTGGCATAATAGCATTGATTGCGGCACCACATGATTTGGGTACCCCAATTTTTATTGCTATAGCGCTATCACTGAATGCAGTATTCTCATACATCCAGGAGAAAAAAGCAGAAGAAGCAATGGAATCATTGAAGAAATTATTAGTTAGTCATTGTATTGTTCTTCGTGATGGTATGGAACATCGATTATCTACTGATGAAATCGTACCCGGGGATATCGTATGGCTTGAAGATGGCCTAAATGTCCCTGCTGATATTAGATTGCTTGAAGTTCATCAACTTGCCATTGATGAATCATCACTAACAGGTGAATCTAATGTTTTGTACAAGGAAGTAGGAATTTGTCCTAAGAATTCCATACTACAAGAGATGTCAAATATGGTTTTCATGGGTACTGTTGTTTCCGCAGGCAGGGGTCTGGGTGTTGTTGTTAAAACAGGAATGAATACCAGGTTAGGAGACATTGCTGCAGGTATTAGTGATGTTGAAACTCCAAAGACACCTTTAGAAATAAAACTTGAATCTCTCGGTAAATATCTTGGTTTGATTGCTATTATTTCTGCAATCTCTATTGTAGCATATAATATAGCATTTTCAATGATTGTCGATGGCACTAGATTAAACGGTTTGAAACCTATTGTCGCCGAACAATTCCTTATTGCAGTAGCAATTTTCGTTGCTATAGTACCAGAAGGTTTGCCCATAATATTGGTAATTACTTTAGCATTAGGTATGCAGAATATGTCTGCTAAGAATGCTATAATTTCTCGTATGAAGGTAGTTGAAACATTAGGTTCCGCCACAATAATTTGCACTGATAAAACTGGTACATTGACCAGGAATGAAATGTCCGTCAGATCATTTTTCTGTGGTGACGAAATTTATTCGGTATCAGGTAGTGGATTCAATCCCAATGATGGCCATCTTCGAATAAATGGGAAAGACATTGATGAAAATCAAATGGCAAATTTGAAAGTAGATAAAGGATTCAAATTAGCTACTGCCTGTTCTCTTTTATGCCAGAATAGTAATATCCGTGAAATCGACGGACTTTGGAAATCCATAGGAAATCCAACAGATAGTGCTTGTGCTGTTTTCGGATGGAAAATGATGGAATCTGTAGATTCATTTAGGAAAAAACACCCTAGATTCAGAGAATTTACCTTTGATCGTGTTCGAAAGAGAATGACTACCATACACGAATATGATGGTGAAAGATGGGTATTTTCCAAAGGGGCAATAGGGCCATATCTCTCTCGTATTAGTCACGTTGTTGAAAATGGGAGGATTACCCCCATTGGCGATAAGCATAGGGATAGAATAGGCGAAGTTAATCTAGAAATGGCCACTAATGCATTGAGAGTTATTGCACTTACAGCTAGGCCACTAAGTGGGGAAGAAAATATGGAGGATGTCGATTCAGTAGAATCTGGATTGATTTTCCTAGGGTTAGTTGGTATAATGGATCCTCCGAGAGCAACGGTTACAGATGCAATTACGAAGTGCCATGAAGCCGGTGTTCAAGTCATGATGATTACCGGAGATCAGCAGATGACTGCTATGGCAATAGGCAAAGAAATTGGTATTATTGATGATGACTCTCAATTTGTAACAGGGAAAAAATTGACTGAAATGACCGATGAAGAACTAGATGAACGAATCGATAAAATCGTTATGTTCTCGCGCGTGACGCCAGATCAGAAGTTACGCATTGTTTCAAGACTGCAAAAGGCCGGACATGTTGTAGCGATGACTGGGGATGGAGATAATGATGCACCAGCATTATCGCAGGCTAATATTGGTATAGCTATGGGAATAGCCGGTACAGATGTAGCTCGTGATGCAGCAGATATGGTTCTTAAGGATGATAATTTCTCTACGATTGTTGACTCTATTGAGGAAGGAAGGAAAATATACCTAAATATTCGTAATTTCGTCAGATATCAAATTTCTACTAACGTTGCTGCAGTTTTACTGATTATTGTTGCAACATTCATTATGGGTTGGAAATTACCTATGACGCCTACTCAATTATTGGTTATTAATATCCTAATGGATGGCCCGCCCGCACTCGCCCTAGGTATCGAAAAAAGACACGGGAATGTAATGGATGAGAGGCCTCGCGCTTTGACTGAACCACTCCCAAACCAATCAGATAAAAGGCTAATTGGATTCCTAGGATTAGTTATGGTAATAGGCACTCTTTCTATATTCTCTCTTGCTGGTGGAGGTTTAATTACATCTGATCCATGTCATGGATTAAGTGTATCAACAGACCCTGGTTTTTTCAATGCAGATGGAACATGTAATGTCGCAATATGGGATGATTATGCTAAAGATAAATTTGAGTACGCAAGGACAATTTCATTTGCAGCATTTATTATGTTTCAATTATTCAATGTAGTAAATTGTAGAAGTATAGATAAATCTGCTTTTGAATTGGGGTTATTCAAAAATGTGTTTATCAGCGCATCATTTATGATTAGTCTGTTCTTGTTAGTTATTATTGTTCAAAATTCATATGCCATAATGCCAATTGTTGGTATTACGATTGGTAGTTTACTACACACTGTACCATTGCAAATTTCCGATTGGTTGATGGTGATTGTTTTGGCTTCTGCAGTATTCTGGATTGAAGAGTTTAGGAAAATTATATTCAAATTTAGAAGTTCGAAAAATAGTTGATCAAATAATATAGATTTGTACTAATGGTGAATCACATGACATCTGAAACATGGGTTAGTTCTGTTATCGAAGCAGGGATGAACATGGATTGGAGAAATGATATCGACAATAAATTCATGCATTATAATAACGTAAATGATGAATTACTCATCATCATTAACAAAGTGATTTCAGGACAAAGAATTACTGTAGATGAAGGCGTAAAATTACATGATGAATGTGATTTACCCACATTAGGGAATATTGCTAATAAATTAAAATCCGCCAGATATAATAACAAAATATTTTTCAATAAAAATTTACATGTCAATCAGACTAATGTTTGCGTTTTAGCTTGCAAGTTTTGTGCCTTTAGAGAGGGCCCTAAATCTAATGAGGCTTATTCACTTACTATCGATGAATACCTTAACCGAATAGAGCCATACAAGGATTATATTTCCGAAGTCCATACAGTCGGCGGATTACATAATGAATGGGATTTAGAATATTATTTATCCCTATTTAGTGCAACTAAGGAAAAATATCCCGCAATTCAAATCAAAGCATTAACAGCTGTCGAAATAAAACATATAGCGACAATGTCTAAACTAGAAATAATTGACGTTTTAAGACAATTAAAAGAAGCAGGTTTGGATTCAATTCCTGGTGGCGGTGCCGAGATTTTAGATGATGAGGTAAGGAATCATATTTGTAGAGGTAAAGAGTCTAGTGATGAATATCTTTCAATTCATAGGATTGCGCATGAATTAGGAATACCTTCTAATTGTACTATGCTTTTTGGCACTATTGAGAGCACAAGACAACGCATTTCACACTTGGATAAACTTAGGCAACTTCAAGATGAAACAAATGGTTTCCAATGTTTTGTGCCCTATCCATTCTTACCCGATAAAACTCGATTACCTGAGGCGCAATTGGCATCTGCTAATGAGATCCTTAGAACTATCGCGATATCTAGAATTATGTTGGACAACATTCCTCATATCAAATCATACAGAATGAATCTAGGAGATGATATTTCAGCATTGGCATTATTGCATGGCGCTGATGACATTGATGGCACTGTTAGTCATGAAGAAATTATGCACAAAGCAGGTTCTACTACCCCCCTTAATCAAATGGATAGCGATTTGGCTAATCTAATAGAACAAATCGGTGGCAATCCAGTTGAAAGAAATACTGATTATACTCAATTCCGAAATTATAGGAAACAACATCCACCTGATAATAAAGGGTTACCAGTCGCATATGGGTGAATATAATGGCTAATTGGTCAAATGTGATTGGAAGAGTTTCATTCGTGAATTGTGACCCCCTTTTCCATGGTTTATCTTCAAATTGGGATATTTTACCAGCACCACCATCATGGCTGACTGGCCACCTACTAAGAAAAGACTGTCTCGTAGCACCAATCCCGGCTGCAGATTATGCCATTAATCACTCTGAATTCATATTGCTACCAGATATTGGTATCGCGTCTGATGGCGATGTTGGTAGCGTACTACTATTCAGTAAAAACGAATTAAATGAAATTAATAACATTGCATTACCATCCGATTCATCAACATCTAAAAAACTACTAATTTACCTACTAAAACAACTTGATATTTTTCCTAATACAACAGAAATGGGCCCTGATTTAGATCAAATGCTAGAAAAATGTGATGCTGCACTTTTGATTGGTGACAGAGCATTGGATGAGGCTGAAAGATATCCTGAACTTGTCAAATTAGATTTGGGTTCCGAATGGAAAAAGAATACGGGATTGCCAATGGTTTTTGCCGTATTTGCCGCACCAAAAGATTCTGATGATGACGATTTGCGTAGGGCTCATAAAGAACTACTAACTAATGCAATTAATTTCAAAAATAATGAATTATATAAGAATGAAGTTATTAGTTCTACATCTGAAAGGAGTGGTTTTGAACATGATAGAGTTGAGAAATATTTTCGACAAGTAACTAATATCCTTGATGAAAATGCTGTTAATGGATTAGAAATATTCCTTAAGGAAGTATGTGAAATGAATGATTCAGTTAATTGGTTTAAGCCTTAATTATTTTTTTCTGCGTTTAACCTTCCTTCTATTTTTCTTCTTAGTAGATTTTTGTTCGTCGTCAGTTATCACATTTTTACCAGTTAGTTTAGACAAGGCTGCATTTATTTCATCATCAACATCATCGATTGGTGGTTCTTCAACATCATCAATAGATGTTTGTGAATCATCTGCCATTTCATCAGCAAACTGATTAGCGATTTCCTTTATTGCATTCTCTTCATCATGATATTCTTGAGCCTCCCCATATGGGTCGATGGCGTCGGGGTCATCTGTGTCCCAATATGCGCCATGCTGGGCATAATTCCATTCTTCACCATCTGGAGCATCTCCGGTTTGAGTAACAGTCCCAGGCTCTCTCTTTACCTTCTTAACAGCTCTAATAGGCGGAGAATTGTTTTCATCACTGCTCCTGATCTTTGATATGTCCTTACCCCTAATTGATGAAGGTCTGCCTGTTTTCGGTTTAGTTCTTGGCTTGGGTCTTCTTTCAGGTTGTATTCTATCAACTTCGACCTTACGTTGTTTAGGTGGTGACATGGGTTGCCTGCGCCTAGTAGTGGTTGCCTTTCTTGATGTGACTAAATCTTCATCTTCATAATCGAATGAAATGGCATTACTACGCCTAACCACTGTGATTGTAATTAATAGAAATACAAGTACAATTAATGCGATTATCCACCAATTTACAGACAACCAAATAATTGCTAAATCCAATGATGTCGGTTCGGGTTCTGGTAGTGCTTGGATATTAATTACGAACGTATCACTAGAGGGGTAGATTGGGAACTGATTATGAACTATACTATTTTGATGACTAATAGTTAGTAAATACGGAGAATTAGGTGTGACCTGTGCAATGGTATGCTTTGGGGCTGAAACCTTAGGATCGAAAGTAATAGAAAATGGTCTTGGTACATCATTTGAAAGTGTCATTTCGATAAACCAGCGTAGCTGAATCCTCGTTTGAGAATCAAATTTTTCTGTGCCTGATAGGCCCAATTTTGTGTCACATCTGACACTACTGGAAATAATTACGGAATTATTTACATTCGCAGCATTTGCCCAATCTGATTTTAATTCAGATTCATCTGTCCCACTACACAACATTCGCTGGATTTTCAATGCCTCCCCTTCATCTACTAATCCATCGGTATTTACTGTCCCAGCAGCTAGTTGCCTTATTGGGGCACTTTGGCTAGCATTAAGTTGAAACTTGTCAATAATTACCAATTTATTATCATTAATAGAAATTGAAATATGTCGGACCATTTCAGAATCTGGATGAATAGAACATTCAGAACCTTCATCGCATACAAACTCGAAGTCGTCTCCTATACCATCACCATCATCATCTGAGTCATATGTGTCGGGAATGCCATCTTGATCTGTATCAAGTCCAATCATTCCATTATATGGGGCCCATCTATTCAGGCTGAAGATACTAATGTGAGATGAAGCAGAAGTAACAATAAATTCGTCATTTTGAGGAGAAATAGCAAATTTTTCAACCCTGTGCCCCAAATCAAAATTATTTATAACATCAAATGTTGTAGAATTCAGAACTAACATATTTGGGGACGAAGTCTGAGTCCTAATCCATAATTCATTAGCAGATTTACTCCACTCTAACTGTTCGGCAAACCCTTCTAGAACAAGGGATGTAATATAATTCCCTTCAGGGATTGATCTTACTTGTAATAATGAATTGGCAGTCCATGCAAACTTGGTCCCATCTGGTGATACTGAACAGTCATTTATTTCAAATTCAGTAGGCCAATGCAACCTTTCCCCTTGGAATTCAGCTACATTTTGATTAGTCCTATTCCAAATGAAAATATTACCATCAATTCCACCAGTTATCAGGAATTTACCATCCTGAGTATGATCTAAGCATGTGACTGCATCTGAATGTTCCCCATTATATGAAAATATTTCATTAGAAGAATCAGAAAAATAGTATTCATTAACCCCGAACCCTTCATTAGATGACGCAAATATATCAGAATTATCTAATGTACTAATGTCTGTAACTTCCTTACCATCTTCATTAACACCAATTCTCTCCCAACTATTTGTGTCGTACAAAGACATAGCCAATGTGCTCATATATGGGCTTTCCAAACCGACGAAAAGTATGCTGTCATCTTCTGAAAATGTGACTTTAAGCACCGTATTTCCAATATTAATTTCTTTAATGAATGTTCGGTGTGTAGTTTCCATTATAGCAACGCTTTGATAATATGCAACAGCAACCAAACTACCGTCATTTGAATATGTAATAGATGACGAGCCTTGAAGCGTATATGGATTGGTAATTACAGCACTTAGTGGATAATTTTCTGTAGCATCAGCATTTGCATGATATGACAATATGTTAGTATAAGAACTCAAAAATAGAGACAGTATAGCGATTGAGCATAGCACAACCCTACCCCTCATGCTATTAACGGAGGACGAAGTTGTCAAAAGAAGTTCCCTATATTTTGTATCATTATCACGAATATTCTAAGGTCTTACTATTTACCCAATTAAGCAAATCAATGGCAACCTCGCAAGATTCTGACACTACTATTGAATCATCTTTTATGAATTCCTCAAGAGTAGTCATGGAACGTAAATCACCAATTGCACCTAGTGCTTCTGCAGCTTCATGCCTTACCATTACATCTTCTTGAAGATCAGATAGGCGTGCAATCAATGGATCAACTGCGTATGGATCCTGCATCTGACCTAATACATAGGCGATTTCATGTTTCAACAATGCAGATGAACATAAGAAACCAGCAGCCAAACCATCAATCGCGCGCTCGCCACCTATATTTCTCAATGAAAATAGAGCACGCATCCTAATGAACATCCTCTCGGATTCATCACACAACGTGTGTTGTAATTTTTCAATCGATTCTTCTTTACTAGGTGGCGCGGGATCCACGGAATCAAATTCACTTGTAGAAGGAACTTTTTCGCCCATATTATTCACCTATGAATTTGATATTGCTAGGATTGAAATTATTATCAATCATACCGATTTCCTTGCCTTCACTCAAAAATTTGACTATGCTTTCTCGCCCATCATCTCGGTAATCAATAGTCCTATTATTTACATACATCTGGACGAATTTCGAATTGGTTTGTTCATCAATTCCTCTACCCCATTGACGGGCAAATTCTAGTGCTTCATGTGGGTTAGAAATAGCAATCTCAATACTCTGTTTAACCCAATCAGTGATCTGATTGCACAAATCATCACCTAAATCATTGCGCACTACATTACCCCCCAATGGCAACGGTAAACCACCAGTCTTATCATTCCACCAAATACCCAAGTCTAGTAGAAGATTCATGCCCTTTGATTTCCATGTTAGTTGCCCCTCATGGATGATTACACCACTACTAAACTCGCCACTCTGTATTCTTGGCATTATTTCATCAAATGGTACTATAACAGTTTCAACATCACCACATGCCAATCTTAAGGCGAGATGTGCAGATGTTTTTTCGCCAGGAATTGCAATAGGTCTATTACATGCATCTTCCAATGACATTTCTTCTAGTGAAACTAGCATTGGACCGTAACCTTCACCCATACTTGCACCGCAATTCATTAGAGTATATTTATCGGAAATTTCAGGGAATGCATGAATACTAACAGCACTTACTTCATATTCCCCATTCATTGCCTTTTCATTTAATGTCTCGATGTCTAGAAGTACATGTTCAAACTTAAAACCTGGAGTTTCTATTATCCCAGTTGTTAATGCATGGAACATAAATGCATCATCAGGATCTGGAGAATGGCCAACTTTCACCAACCGGGTTGCTTCATGCATACCACTTCGTCGTATCACATATTTGTGAATGTTACTGAAAAAGTCAATTACAAAACCACAGCAGGGACATACTCAAAGACTACAATCCCCCCCGGCTAATTGTGGTAACATGCCTGACGTGTCTAGACTAGGAATTCATCAAGGTGAAATAGGCCCAATTTGTGACTACTGCGGAGCAAGATTGACCTTCGGCCAATCTATACCAATTGATGCTAAATATGCATGCCACGATTGTTACCAGAATGTTTCCGGTGCCACGTCATCCACAGATGGAAAAACTGTTTCTGGACTAACTATGGATTAGCGTGTCGTTCAAGTGTGGTCGCCGTTTAGGGTACTTGATAGCATGGTTGAGACTAGTTGGGCTAGAGCTGCTTATCGCTTTGGTAATTGGTACTCAACATCTAAAGTATCTGATATTTGGACGCCCCCTCGCCTAACATCAAGAGAATGTATGTTTGAACAATGGACTGCAGGCAAATATGACCGACATATTAGTTTTGATAGCCCGAACCATTTACATCAATATTTATCTAATAAAATGCCTAAAAGTTGTTTCTTTTCCACTGCATATTATGGCAAACCAAATGAATGGAAGATGAAGGATAAAGAATGGAAGGGCGCTGACCTGATTTTTGATTTAGATGGTGATCATTTAGACCACGTGGATCCATTTAATTTTCCTGAAATGCTAGAAATAATCCAATTACAAACATGGAAATTATGGGAAGATTACCTGCAACCAGAATTTGGTTTCAAAGAAGAATATTTGCACATTACATTTTCAGGCCACAGAGGATTTCACTTGCACTATAGGGAACCATCAGTTTTGGGCCTAGATAGTTCATCAAGAAGGGAAATTGTGAGCTATATCAGGGGTATTGGTGTAGAGGTAAGCGCATTAATGAAAAATACTGATTCTCATGGATGGAAACAACGTATTGAACAAGGTACTGAATCAATAATTTCTAAACTTGATATTGTTAATTCTGGCGGTAATGAAGGCAAACAGATGGCTCGCGATTTATGCTCAATAATTAAAGAAAGATCTACATCACCAGATAGTAAGGTAAAGACTTGCTCAGTTGATCGAATGGGTACATTAGCAGAATCATTACAACACCCACAAAGAAGATCAAATGTAATAAGTGGAAATTTCAAGGGTTTAGGGAAAAATGATTCAATTTTCCTTGAATTAGTCAAAGGTGACAAATCAATTGTCTTAGGTAGTGCTGGTGAAACGGATGATGCTGTTACTGTTGACGTTAAAAGGCAAATTAGATTGCCAACTAGTTTGAATGGTAAATGTGGCTTACAAGTTACTACATTACCATTAGATCGATTACATCCCGATGGACCTAATCCATTCGATGCTTTAAGTGAAGCAATACCTAGATTTGACGACAAGAATCGTGAATTGGAGATATGTGTTGAACGATGTATCGTCAGATTGGGGGGGGATGAGTTTGAATTCGCATCTGGTGATACAATTAATGCTGATGCTAACTTAGACACATTCCTTACTCTTAAGGGGTGGGCAAAGCCCGTTTAAACCCGACAAATCAGCACTTTCCGAAATTACACCCCAAGCCAATATTAAAGACAGATTGATGGCCACCATACATCGTTAGGGTGACAGCATGGCGTTCCGCAAGAAGAAAAAGAACGACTTGCCACCCCCTCCAGGTTCTCTTCCATTACCCCCTCCACCCGGTGATTTACCACCACCACCTGGACTTGTAGATTTACCTGAGCCCCCTTCAATCCCTGAACCTGAAGCCTCAATACCTCCACCCCCGATGTTGCCTTCTGAACCCCTCCAGGCTGAATCCAATGACATACAGGATGAAGATGAAATAGTAATTGATGAGATTGAAGTCGTTGAAGATGATGAGGACATGTCTAATTATTCTGAACTTTGGTCTAATCGTACTGATAAATCCCTTCAACAAATGTATGGCCACATCGATCGATTGGGTAATGACGATGTAGGTAGTTTGCTCGAAAGATATGCTGATAGGTTCGGACATGATTTAGATAGGGAGATAATAGTCATGCGAAAGGCAGAGAAAGAATCAGTCAGAGACACTGCTCCTGTTGTTGAGTTAATTTCTGTAGTTGATGATGATTCGGATGAAGAATCTGATGTTGATGATTCGGATTTACAAGTACGGTTGGATTCACTCGAGAAACAAATGAGGCCATTAAAGAAGAAATTTGACGCTGCTAAATCTAAAAAGAATCAATCGGCAATAGCAAAGTTCGGAAAACAATTGAAGCCTATGGTTGAAGAAAGGAAGTTACTCAAAGCAATAATTTCAGGTGATATGGAACTTAGTGCTCTTGAAGAATATGATTCACAGATTGATGACGATGATGAAGAAGATGACGATGATGAAGTAGATAACTTTGCAGAATTCTTCAATGTCGTTAATAATCTACTAGGAGATATGCCTGAATCATTTGTCAATGATTTCATTAATTCTAAGAATTTCAAACTCTTCGAAAAAGTTGGTTCTGATCCACAAGGGACAAGTGACTCAAATAGGAAGAAATTTTTCAAAATGGTTAATCAAGAATTGGGGACAATCCCTGATGACAAGCTTTCGGATTTCATGGCCACTGATGATTTCCAACTATTCATCGAAATGAGTGAAATATATGGTTGAGTGATAATATGGGACTACTAGAAAAAGCAGGACAATTACAAGACGAAGGAACAAAAAAACCGGCTAAGAAACCCAAGCCTAAGCCAGAGAAGAAGCAGAAAAAGCAGCGCCCAGCGCGTTCTAAACAGAAGAAAAAGGTCGTTGATGATCTTGATGACTTTGAAGTCAAGGAAAAGGTAGTAAAATCCCTACCAGATGAGTATCAACTAGCTAAGAAGCCAGCCCGTTTTGCTCGTAGCCTTGTCGATTTCATTGTCACATATGGTGCGTTCGTTGGATTATTTGGCACATATCTCTTCATTGATGGAGACTTCACCTATCTTTGGATCGTGTCAATAGCAATAATGTTGTTCAACATGATTGGTATGCCAATAATGACTCGTAGAACAGTTGGTAATTATGCATCATTAACCACGTATGTTAATCACAAAGGTAATCCTCCAATATTCCTACATCAAACCTTCAAATCATTGACTATATTATTCATCCTAACGGGCCTTGGATTGATTCTTTCCGCAGGATTAGGAAAAAGTGGGGGCATCAATTCAGTAAATCTGGGAATAGGACTTGCAGTACTATGTGTTCCATTAACGGACTGGGTAGTTGGTAAGATCAGGCATGAAACTCGCCAGGGACTATGGGACTCCATGTTCTTTACATACATGGTCAGCCATACACGAACAACTGATGATGATTCGTCAGGTTTCTTTGGTAGGTTAGAATCTTCAGGAGATTGGCTGAAAGACAAGGGATGGCTAGGTTCAGAAGATGATGAAAGTGATGATTAATTAATCATCTACTTCATCTATTTTTTGTTTTGCAAATTCCCTCATGTCCTCTGCAACCATCCCTTCTGCAATACCTTCTTGGTCAGATTCATCAACTATCTCCCTGCCAAGTAGTGTCTCAATAATATCTTCAATAGTAATTATTCCAGTTGTACCACCAAATTCATCCTTGACTATGAGTAATTGTTCCTTGTGGTCTAATAAAATATCTAGCGCTTCATCCACTGATTGATGAGGGCCAACGGGGTGGATTGGCCGCATCAAATCTGCCATAGTTAATTCAAATTCATCATTTGCAGCCTTTCTAAGGATATCACTTCTGAGCACCAAACCCATGACATCATCAATCGATTCCCCTTCTACTGGCATTCTACCATGTACCATAATTGGTTTTTCTTCCATTACTTCAGATACAGAACATTCGGCTTTAACTGATGACAGAACTACTCTAGGAGTCATTATTTCTCGTACCTCCATATCTCTTAATTTGAGAAGATTGTGTATTACTTCTTCTTCGTCTGCTTCTATTGTTTTCTCTTCTTCTGCAACATCGACCAATGCTGCCAATTCATCACGTGTGACAGTTTCATGCTCAGGCGTTGGGAAAAGTTTCCTTGTCCATTCAATGGGGGCAACAATCCAAATTAAAGAATATATTAGAATTTGTAAAATAAATGCTGAAGGGACTGCGAGTCTTTTAGAATATATTGTACCAATTGTCTTGGGAAGTATCTCTGAAAACAACAACACACCTAATGTCAATATCGCAGATGCAACCCCCATTATCATGTCTAAATCGGAGCTATCTGCGTATAATTTCGCGACTTCTGTTCCAACACCTAATGCACCAACAGTATGTGCTATGGTGTTTAATGTGAGTATGGCTGTGAGGGGCCTTTCAGGTTCATTCTTAAATTTCCTCCATAAATTAGCGAACTTCTTTTGTTCCGCTTCCATTATTGCAACAGTTGAATGTGATGTGGATAATAGAACGGCCTCCAAAATGCTGCACAGGAAGGATACGCCTATTGCCACACAGGCAAACGTGATGAGAAGCGTGAAGCTCATTTGAGGTCTTTTCTCCGTCGCCTAACAATGGCTCGACATTATTTCGAAGTATCTTATGCCTTTCAAATTAACTTATGCTCAATTCATATTGTCATACATTAGAAGAATAATATGGAACATTGAAGTTAATACCATTAACAACCTATTATGCCGCATAATTGTGGCAGAACCTGAATACGTCCTAATCTGCGTAGCTTGGCCTTATGCTAACGGCCCACTTCATTTAGGCCATGTTGCTGGATGTTACTTACCACCAGACATCCACGCACGATACGAACGTGCTATGGGAAATAGGGTTTTGATGGTTTCAGGATCTGATGAACACGGCACCCCAATCACTGTAACTGCCGAATCTGAAGGCGTCAGCCCCCAGGAGATCGTTGATCGGTATCATGCGATCAACACTCAAGCCCTACTCGATCTAGGTTGTATATGGGAGCCAAACATTGACCCACGTGGTGTTGAGTTCGGTGGTTCTCTCTTCAATAGAACAAGCGATCCTGAACATAAGAGAATCGTCCAAGAAAATTTCTTATCTCTCCTTGAAGCTGGTTTGTTTGAAAAGAATACAATGCAACAATACTACGAGATTCGTGAAGATGGGGGGCGGTTTCTACCAGACAGATATGTGGAAGGCGAATGCCCCAATTGTGGAGAAGATGGTGCTAGAGGTGACCAATGTGATGAATGTGGCACCACATACGAATCACACGAATTAAATAATCCTAGATCAAAGATGAATCCAAACGCAACTATCGAAATTCGTGATACTGAACACTTTTTCTACCGGTTAGATAGGTTCCAAACTGCACTTCAAAACCATGCAGACGAACGAAAATCATTCTGGAAGACAAATGTCCGCGCAATGACAAAACAATGGCTAGATATGGGGCTAAGGCCACGCGCAGTTACCCGAGACTTAGAATGGGGAATTCAACTACCCCTAGATGGAGACGAATGGAATGGTAAATGTGTGTATGTCTGGTTTGAGGCTGTCCAGGGATACTATTCATGTGCCCGTATATGGTCTAAAACATATGCCGGCGTAGATGATTGGAGAAAGTGGTGGTGTGTTTCTGATGATGGAGTATCACCTAGACATCTGTATTTCCTAGGCAAGGATAATATCCCATTCCATACAGTGATTTGGCCCGCACTAATAATGGGTCTGAATCACGCCAATAATGGCTTAGGTAGAGAAGACTCAATCAATTTACCAGGGCCCAATGACCTGGCGCTTGAATATAATGTTCCTGCTATGGAATATCTTATGCTTGCTGGCGGACAATTTAGCAAAAGTCGTAAGCATGCAGTTTGGTTGCCTTCATTCCTAGAACGGTTCGACCCAGATACACTGCGTTACTATCTCAGCATCAATATGCCAGAAAGTCATGATACTGATTTCAACTGGCCTGATTTCGTTGAAAAGATTAACAGTGAACTTAATGGTACATATGGTAATTATGTTAATCGTGTAATCAGTTTGGGTAATAAATTAGGTAATTGTTCAGGTTTCGATACTAATAACCCACTAAATAAATTCGATAATCAAAAATATTTCACCAATGAAATTACTAGACTTGAAGAAATCTACAAAGAGATTACATCAAGCCTAGAAAGACATCGATATAAGGAAGCACTTCGGCATGTTATGTCTGCAGCTCAATTTGGAAATCAAGTAATTCAGAAGGCTACACCTTGGGAGGCCATAAGGGAAATTGGTTCTGCTGACAATGGTAATTTCGAAATCTCTGAAGATTCTAATGAAAGTCTTGCTAAGTTGGCATTTGGTTGGAGATTGGCTCGTTTTCTAGCAATTACTACTCAGCCATTCTTGCCATTTAGTGCTCAACGACTATGGACAATGCTAGGACAAGATGGCGATGTTTCCCTAGTTTCTTATGAAAGCTCTATCGACTGGAATACACCGATTACGTGGTCTAACATCACAGACCCGCTATTCACTCGACTAGATTTGGACGCTATAATTGAACATGAAGAATCATTGGTTAAATCAAATCATGATGAAACAACTACTGACCCTGGGCATGGTGTCAAGGGAAGTGGTAAGAAAAATAGAAAGAAGGAAGTAGATGAAATGGATAAGGAACCTGAGGGAACAACATTTTTGGATTTTGGAACATTCATGAAGGTTGATATGAGGACTGGAACGATTACGGCTGTTGAAGAACATCCTAATGCTGACAAATTGTATGTCGTTTCGATAGATGATGGAACTGACGATGGAAGGACTGTTTGTGCTGGATTGAAGCCATACTATTCTATTGATCAAATGGTAGGCAAAAGAATAGTATTTGTAGCCAATCTAGAACCAAGAAAACTTCGCGGGGTAATGAGTGAAGGGATGTTGCTTGCTGCCGATGATGGTACTGGAAATGTACGTTTGATTTCTGTAGATGGGGACATTAATGACGGATCAACTGTAAGGTGATTGATTGATTATTTATCATAACCCGCGTTGTTCAAAGAGCAGAAATGCATTGAAAATTTTGGATAATATTGACAAGATGGTCGTAATATATATCAAAAATCCTCTGAATCGTGAAGAATATATTTCTCTAATTGATAGACTTGATGGACCATTGGATGAATTGATTAGATGGGGCGATACAGAAGCCCCCGATAAACCTGAAAAACTAGATGCTGAATTCGTAATTGAACAACTAATTAATAATCCAAAAATAATGCAGCGTCCAATTATCGATAACGGCTCACGTGCATCAATCTGTAGGACTCAAGATAAGGTCCTATCATTTCTATGATATTCATTACGGCTTATCAAAAAATTCCCACTGTATATCTACTAACTCTTCATTTGATTTGGCATTTGAATATGCATCTAATGGTTCTGCATTAAGTTTTAGGAATTCATCACCAAATCTAAATGGTTCTAAAATGTTGTTTGCTTGTTCCTTTTCACCTAACAGTATCAAGCATACAGCTAACGCCTCAACAGTTGATAAACGTCCAGGCTTACCCCATGAAACCTCATTCGCTGCTAATATAATTGGTAATGTCCTAGGGATTAATTTTGGAGATCTACTTTTAATTTGCTCGAACGAAATATCACATGTCTTCCATGAACAATCTAATGCAACCAGCGCACCGCCCCTCCTCATATCACGTAAATCATCTGGCCCAAGTATTTGGCCTGCTAATGGGTCTAGCAAAACACCTCTTCTCGGAATTCTATTCATGTTATCATGAATAATCGCTAAATCTAGTCTCTCCAATTTACGCGCGGTGCATTTCTTAGGATCATCTTGCGACAAATGAATAATATGAAGGGGGATGTTATTGATAATTAATCACCATCTTTTCGGGCCATTTGAATAAAATCACCGAGGTTCATCGAACGAGAATTTTTTTGCGCCACTATTTGTTCATTCCCTACATCATTTGAATCAATCATTAGTATGATGTTTAATGTGCGCTCGAACTTTTTAACTAATGAATCGTTAGGTCTATTACCTGATTCTGTTTTTTGAATCACATTTATTTTTTCCTTCATTCTAAGTGCCAATGTTCTCTGATTCCAACCCTTTGACTCTCTTGCTTCTCGTATTTTTTTTGAAAAATCAGGAACTAGTTCTTTAGAATCTCTCACCATTATGTCCTTTCCAATAGTTCCTAAACCCCCATACCCTCCTGAAGTTTGTTGTGATGATTTTTTAGCTGCATTTGATAAATTTTCAACTTTATTTTCGGATTCAGGATTGTGGCCCATTTTCACCTGGCATTGTTTACAACCTTCAACTAAAGCCCCATGCATTGGAATCGTTCTAGTCGAGACTCCATCCGCTCCACATAATTCACAACTAGACATGCTCGCTGTAAGTGATAGGGCGAGACTATTTGAGTTATCTCATGCGTTAATTGTTTAATCTTCAAAATCTGCAACTAATTTTATTCCTAAATGATACATTATTAGAGGAAGTGGTTCCCGATTCGTAATAGGAATTGCCATGGCGTCGGACTCAGACACAATTCAACCCAGCGATGATGACTCAAAATCTCATACAGTTGGTTCAATTGCTGAAAGTACTTTACGCGATATAGAAATTGAATTTGAAGAACTACGAGAACATGCACAGCAACTACTTGCCGAAAAATTGGATATGGAGAATAAAGTTGCCAAACAGAAGCAGAAAGTCAAGAGGTTGGAAGAAGAAGTTCGCTTAATGAGAATGCCCCCCCATGTTATTGGAAATATCCAAGATATTATTGACGATGAAAGGGCTGTCGTTCGTTCAAGTAATGGTACTGTTTTCCTTGTCACTTATAATAGAGGAATAGATTCTGAACTATTGAAAGCTGGAGCTCGTGTGGCCCTCAATCAAGATACCCTTTCAATAATTGATGTACTCAATGATGCATGGGACCCTCTAGTAATGGGGGCAGAGATGTTTGAAAAACCTATTACCACATTCGATGATCTTGGTGGATTAGATGAGCAAGTATCTTTGATTAAGGAATCAATTGAATTACCCCTTATTAGCCCTGATGCCTTCCTTGATTTTGGTATAGATCCTCCTGGCGGTGTCATCTTGGTAGGACCACCCGGTTGTGGTAAGACAATGCTTGCAAAAGCTGTAGCTAATTCTACTGATTGTACATTTATTCGATTAGTTGCTAGTGAATTGGCACAGAAGTATATCGGTGAAGGTGGGCGAATGGTCAGGGAATTATTCGATTTGGCCAGAGAACGTTCTCCTTCAATTGTTTTCATCGATGAAATTGATGCAATAGGTGCAAAAAGGTTGGATTCTGCAACTAGTGGAGATAGAGAGGTACAACGTACATTAATGCAACTGCTAGCTGAACTTGATGGGTTCGACTCACTATCTAATGTCAAATTAATTGCCGCCACTAATAGACCGGATATCCTTGACGAGGCACTATTGAGACCTGGGAGATTCGACCGCGTTATTGAAATCCCCCTCCCAAATGACGAGGCTAGAGCAGCTATACTTGAAATCCACATGGGTAGAATGCCCAAGACCAAGGGCGTATCAATCGATAATTTAGTTTCAGGTACAGAAGGTTTCTCAGGTGCTGAATTAAAGGCATTAACGGTTGAAGCCGGTATGTGCGCAATACGTGAAAAACGTAAGCGTGCGACAAAGTCCGACTTTTCTGATGCTATGAAATCAGTCATAAAGAAAAGAAGCGAGAAAAAAGGCGAAGCACCCAATTCACTTTGGTCTTGACTCCGCAATAGATTTCACCCTCATTCATCTCCGAGTAACTATGATGAGACGTTTGGTCGAATGTGTCCCTAACTTTTCAGAGGGAAAAAATACTGAAATTATTGATTCTATTACATCAGCAATGCTTACAGTTTCAGGTGTTAAAATTCTTGATGTCGATATGGGTTCTGATTTTAACAGGACTGTTGTAACGATCGTTGGAACACCAGAGGATGTTTTAGAATCTGTATTGAAGGGTACTGAAGTAGCACTCGCAAGTATCGATATGGCTGAACACACGGGTGAACATGCACGAATGGGGGCTGTAGATGTTGTCCCATTCATACCAGTACAAGGTGTGACAATGGATGAGTGTGTCGAATTATCAGAGAGATATGCAATGATCGCTTCCGAAAAATTTGATTTATCTGTTTATCTATATGCTGAGGCTGCAAGGGACAAGAATAGAATTCGATTACCCGATATCAGAAGAGGAGAATATGAAGGGTTTGAAAATAAAATTAGAGACCCGCTATGGATTCCCGATTATGGCCCTAATGAATTTAATTCAAAATTTGGAGTTACTGCTACTGGTGCTAGGCCAATATTAATTGCATATAATGTAAATTTGAATACTGATGACAAAAGTGTAACAAATAAGATAGCTGGTAAAATTCGTACTAGTGGGGTTTTAATGAAAGATGATTATGGTGAGAAAGTCATGGGTGATGACGATATACCTTTACGAATACCTGGTAGATTCAAATCATTACAGGGGGCAGGATGGATGTATGATGAAACAACAGCTCAAGTATCGATGAATTTGCTAAATTATCAAGAAACTGGATTACATCATGTTACTGACGCGATTCGTGAATTATCTGCTGAAACTGGTCACAAAACAACGGCAGGGGAACTTGTTGGTTTAGTACCATTACAAGCCATTATTGACGCCGGAATTCATTATAATGGGGGTGATGGGTCAGAGGATGTCCTAATTCAATCTGCAATCGAAGGGTTACAACTAAATGAGCTCGGAGAATTCATAGTCGATAAACGCATCATAGAATATGCAGCGGGTGTTTAAATGACTAACTTTGGTGACATGACGCAAATCGAATTTTCAGATGCACTTGCATCTTCTAATCCTACACCCGGGGGTGGTTCAGCTGCTGCCGTTGCTCTTTCACAATCTGCAGCATTGACTCTAATGGTATCTGAATTAACAATTGGTAGGGATAAATGGTCAAGTGGTTGGGGAGCTGCTGAAAACGCAAAAGATATTGCATCCCCACTAATTAATCACGGATTTATTCTCGCTGACAAGGATTCTGAAGCATTTAATCAAGTGATGAAGTCATTCAAGTTACCAAAAGATACTGAAGAACAGAAAAAATTGCGTAGCGAGGCGATTCATAATGCCACTTTAGATGCCTCAAATGTCCCTCTTGAAACTGCTAAGTCTGCACTTGAACTACTACTCACCCATGAGGAACTAGCTAAGTTTGGAAATGCGAATGCAGTAACAGATGTCGGAGTTGCTTCACTACTAGCTAGCGCTGCGTGTAAAGGAGCTTTGTTCAATGTTGAAATTAATGCCAACTCACTACCGAATGATATCTCATCTAATCTACTAAAAATCGTTAATGAAATTAGAGAAAATGCAAGCGAAACTAGTAAATCTGTAATGAAGGAAGTCTATACTAGATTAGAAAATTAATTTTTGATGTCATTTAATGATGATTCGAGTCTATCCATTGCAGCCGTGATTTCATCGCACGAAACCGCTCCTATCGATATTCTAAACCAACCACTTTCCTCCATCAAACCGAATGCTTGGAAAGGAATAACTGCAACACCAGGGGTTTCAAGTAGCCACTGTCGTATCTCTTCATTTGTATTCACTCCCAGTTGTTCAAAAAGATTGAATCTTGTTGATAGATAAATTCCTCCTTGTGGGGGAATGAAATCAACCGGGAAACCTCTATTTTTCATTTTGGTTAGTCTTTTGAAAAGGATGTTCATCCTATCCTTTATTTTAGTGTCTAATTCGGAGAAATATTTCTCTAATGAATCTGGAGATGCGTATGTTTCAGTAGCTGCAATCTGAATTGGACGAGCAGGCCATGCCCCCATATGCCCAATTAATGCAACTACTGGGGCTGCTAGTTTGGGTGGCAGAGTCATCCAACCCAACCTTAATCCTGTAGCAGATAAAGATTTGGAGATGGCGTCAAGTGTAATTGTATAATCATGCATTTCAGGCATTAGTGAAACAGGGTGATAATGGTCAATCCCATCAGCAGTCATCGTAGAATAGACTTGATCATATACTAACATCAATGGTTTATCTCCATCTTTTTTTCGCCTCTGATTTTCCTCAATTATTACCTCACAAATATCTGTTAATTCTTCTGCTGTAAAACAAGTACCTGTGGGATTCAATGGGCTATTCAAAATCAGTACCCTGATATCTGTTATCCTTTCTTTTATTGCTGATGCTGTAGGTAAAAACCTGCTTTCTGATGTACCCTTAATCGGAATCTGAATTGCATCATTTAAATGAGCATAGTAATGATTATTCCATGCAGGAACTCCATGAGCTAAACCGTCACCAGGGCTCAGAAATAGCCTAAATGAAGCATATAAAACTGGCCTAGCACCACTCCCAACAATTACGCCATCTGGATCTACATCGTAACCATATTTATTTTTCATCCATTCAGCGAGTTGCTGCCTTAATTCGGTTAGCCCTGCTGCAGGTGGATAATTGGTTTCATTGGATGTTACTGCCTTAGATAATTCATCAATGAATAGAGATGGAACTGGAAAATGTTCTGGAGAAAAATCACCCACAGTAAATGCAGTAACTTCCTTACCCATATCCTTTAATTTTCTGACATCAGTAGCTATTGAAAGAATCCTGCTTCTTTCAATTCCATTGGCCATCTCTGATAGATACCAATCACTCCCGTCCCCCGACATATACCTGTTGAATAGGCCATAGTCCATAGACTACACTATTAGTAATGCTGAAAACATACACCATGTCGTGACATAACAATGGATAGATTCTCATCATTACGAGCATCCATCATTGATGGGATTCCTAAACTAATTCCTGACCACCCAGGAATTGATCAAGATCTTGATCACGTTCCAGTGAGAAGACAGGTATTATCATCTGATGAAAAAAGACTAGCATTGAGAAATGCTCTACGTTATTTTCCTATTGAACATCATGAAATTTTAGCAGATGATTTCGCATATGAGTTGGAAAATTATGGCCGGATATACATGCTTAGGTACAGACCTACAGAATACTCAATGAAAGCCCACCCAATCAATGCATACCCTGCTTCTTCAGTTCAAGCAGCAGCGATAATGATGATGATACAGAATAATCTCGACCCCGAAGTTGCTCAATTCCCTCATGAATTGATTACATATGGTGGTAATGGGGCAGTTTTTCAGAATTGGGCTCAATACCGATTGACCATGAAATATCTATCCGAGATGACAAATGAACAGACCTTGGTCATGAATAGCGGACATCCATTAGGGCTTTTCCCTAGTCATTCTGATGCACCACGAGTAGTGATTACTAATGGGATGGTTGTACCTAATTATTCAAAACATGATGATTATGAAAGATTGAATGCACTAGGAGTCACGCAATATGGCCAGATGACTGCTGGTTCGTATATGTATATAGGACCTCAAGGGATTGTTCACGGAACTACCATTACAATACTTAATGCCGCTCGAAAATATTTAGATCGAGATGATTTGGAGGGTGTCACTTTCGTGACCTCTGGCCTAGGTGGCATGTCGGGAGCACAAGCCAAGGCTGCAGTAGTTGCAGGAGCAATATGCCTTGTAGCTGAAATTAACCCTATTGCTGCAATGAAGCGCTACAATCAAGGATGGGTTGATGAAATCTACCATGACCTAGACGAATCAATAGATAGAATGATCTACGCTAGGGAAAACAAACAATCAGTGTCAATAGCTTATATTGGCAATATCGTTGAACTTTGGGAGAGGCTTGTTGAACGTCGTGTAAAAGTTGATCTTGGCAGTGACCAAACAAGCCTTCACAATCCACTCCAGGGAGGTTACATTCCCGTTTCACTATCTTTTGACGAAGCTATCGATTTGATTTCTAACAATCCAGATTCATTCCATAATGAGGTTCAAAATAGCCTAATTAGACATGCTAATGCAATTAATTCGATGTCATCAGATGGAATGTATTTCTGGGATTATGGTAATGCATTTCTTCTAGAATGTTCGCGCGCTGGTGCAGATATACATAACAAAGAAGGGAGATTCAGGTACCCATCATATGTTGAAGATATAATGGGGCCGATGTGTTTTGACTATGGATTTGGACCTTTTCGGTGGGTCTGTACATCAGGGGATCAGATTGATTTACAGAAAACCGATGAAATTGCCAAAAATGTCCTTTTGAAGTTGGCTCAAACATGCCCTGATGATATTAAGCAACAAATGTTGGATAATGTTAGATGGATTTCAGAGGCCGGTAATAATAAGTTAGTCGTTGGAAGTCAGGCCCGTATATTGTATGCAAATGAAAATGGACGAATAAAAATCGCTCAAGCATTTAATGATGCAATTGCTAGCGGTGAAATTAGTGCCCCCATTGTATTGGGTAGGGACCATCATGATGTATCGGGTACAGATTCACCATATCGTGAAACTGCTAATATCAAAGATGGTTCCATGTTTACTGCTGATATGTCTGTACAGAATTTTGTTGGAGATGCATTTCGTGGAGCCACATGGGTTAGCCTCCACAACGGTGGTGGAGTCGGATGGGGTGAAGCGATAAATGGTGGTTTTGGATTACTAATAGATGGAACTAATGAATCTTCTATTCGATTGAATTCTATGCTTAATTGGGATGTGAATAATGGAATAGCACGCAGGGCATGGGCACGCAATAGTGGTGCTAAAATTGCCGCTAGTCGAGCAATGGATTCCAATCCCAGTCTTGAAATCACCATCCCTAATGATGCTGATGATAACTTAATTTCACAATATTTCAATGATTAATCTTAATTTATTGTATATATTTTCCTTGATTATGATTAAGACCTCGCCCCAATTCGCAGTGTCATGGATTTAGTCCTCGATGGTAGCGAACTATCGATTTATGATCTTGAAAGTGTTGCTAGAGGTGGTAGAAATGTTTCAGTTTCTGATGAGGCATGGGGCCGAATCAAAGCATGTAGAGAAATGATACAGCAGAAAATTGATGCACATGAGGTCATGTATGGGGTCACAACAGGAATTGGAGAATTTAGTGAAGTTGTTTTATCACCAGAACAGGTTATGAATTTTCAGAAATTTTTGGTTTATTCCCATGCTGCTGGAATTGGTGATGAGACACCAGTCGAAGTCGTTAGAGGTGCAATGCTAAGTCGTATTAACGTACATTGTCATGGTAATTCTGGTGGAAGAACCGAGGTAACTCAATTGTTAATTGATATGCTGAACTATGGAGTCACCCCCGTTGCAGCTAGCAAGGGTTCTGTTGGAGCTTGTGGCGATTTATCCCCCATGTCTCAAATTGCAATGGCAATGATGGGTGAAGGAGATTCATTTTTCGATGGTAAGAGGATGTCATCCAAAGATGCGCTAACTGCAGCAGGGCTGAATCCAATTCAATTGCAGGCCAGAGATGGTTTAGCTATAATTAATGGAAGTAATATGCTAACAGCCATGGCGGCATTGACTCTTTGTGATGCCATTAGATGGGTTAAATATCAAGATATTTCTGCCGCAATGACTCTTGAAGCCCTTAATGCAAATTTACTCGCATATGACTCCCGGTTGCACGAACTTAGGGGCTTTGAGGGTTCAATTGAAACTGCATCTAATCTTCTTAGATTAACACAGGATTCAGAAATCACCACATCAACAGGTAAGAAAGTTCAGGATGCTTACTCATTACGTTCAACCCCCCAGGTTATTGGTTCCCTCAAGGATGCACTGAAGTATGCAATTACCCAAGTAGAGATTGAATTGAACGGCGTGGGCGATAACCCCATTTTCTTGGTCGATGAGGAACGCGTAATTACAGGCGCTAATTTCCAAGGAACACCAGTTGCTCTCCCTATGGAAATGGTCGGAATTGGCCTTTCTATGGCTGCAGTTCTTAGTGAACGACGGATGAATCGTCTAACAAATCCAGCGCTTTCAGGCGGATTACCACCATTTCTAACAGAACAACCGGGTTTACACTCAGGATTGATGGTTGCTCAATATACTGCTTGTGCCCTTGTTGCTGAAACTCGAATTTTGTCACATCCTGCTGCTAACCAAAGTATTCCAGCAGCAGCAGATCAAGAAGACTTTGTTAGTATGGGTATGACTACCACACAGAAAACTAGACAAATTATGGATAACTGTTTTGGAGTTCTTTCAATTGAAATGATTGCAGCTGCACAGGCATTAGATATTCGCGGAAATAAGCTAGGTAAAGGGGTTGCAATAGCTCATAATATAATAAGAAAAAATATAGAACATCTTGACGACGATAGGCCACTCTTCTTTGACCATGATACTATGGTTAATCTATTGAAAAGTGACGAAATTCTCACTGCTGTAGAAGATGAAATTGGAATTTTGGATTAGTTGTATTTATCTTGCCTCTGCAAGCAAATCCTGAATTATTTTTTCAACTTCATCAATACCAGTTAATTGCATTATTCTGAACTGTAGTTTTGTTGCCTCTGTATTAAATCCAAGTTTTTTGAGTTCTCTAATTCTTCTCTCGCACTCTGTAGCCCTTCGTATTTTTTCCTCAAAAGAAAAATAGCGATTGTATCTTTCTGACCTTTCATCAACTAGCATACAGGGTTCAATCTCGCTAACATCGAATCCCATATCTTTCCATTGCTCTATTCTCCTTTGGAGTATTGCTCGCGATAGGCTTTTTTCTGGTATTCTGCTCAAAATCACCAACCCTGGCTCTACCTCAACTCTTGGTTCATCAACTTCCGAAGCCTTTTCTTCAACACCTATTTCATAATGTTCGTTTTCATCTATCGTTGAATCTTGGGGTTCAATTATTTCATTATCAGTAGGCAAATCAATACTAATGTTTGGCGCTTCCCTACGCATTTTTGCTACTTCAGTTGATTTGAATGCAAGGGGGGAATATGGCAACACCATGGTCCATTTTGTTTCCATTAATGAATCACCAATAGATTGAATGAAATGAATTGTCGAATCAAAACCATGCGTATCGGATAGATATTCAATTGCATCTAGCCATATAATTCCACTACCATCTAAGAATAATGTGTCTAGGAAATGTTTCAACCTTTCTAGGGCAGGATCAATAGCGTAATCATCATTTTTTGATGTTATCCAATGGAAATCTACCAATTCAAGATTTATCCAGCGAGATAATTTCGCTGGAGGGAGCCTAGATAAGACTACAATTTGTCTATTTGAAGAGTTCATTTTCTGTAACCAAACATATCCTTCTCGCGGGTCATCCAATTGAATCCCATATAGTCGCGACGAACCCGGGGGCCATTCACTATCTGCCATGCTGATTATTAGCAAATCACCGCAGTTATTGACGCCTTCGGCTTAAATACACCCGATAAAGCAGTATATTGAAGATAATTAATTTTTCATTAACCATTATATCGTCAGTTACGTTCGATAATATGTAGGTGAGAGCCATGGCTGATGATGATGGAGATTCAAACGGGGGTGACGCGACCGCACAATGTGGTGCATGTCAAGCAATTATTCCTGCTAATTCAGAACAATGCCCGGAGTGTAATGTTTCATTCACTGGGATTGAAGATGTAAATATGGGAGAATGTGGTTCTTGCAAAGCCATAATCCCATTAGATTCCAAATCATGCCCTGAATGTAATATTGCATTCGTACTTGATGACTTGATTAAAGACGTAAATAGTTGGATGCAAAAAGATGGTTTAACTGTAACAGATATATTTGGCCAATGGGATGAAAATGATGATGGCGTTCTTTCAGCTTCTGAAATAAAAAATGGTCTTTTAGAGGCAAATATTGCTGTTTTGCCAATAGAAGAAATTGATCGATTTATGCATCAATTGGATTTGAATCGTGATGCTGAAATCTCCTTCGCAGAACTTAGTGCTGCACTACTATTACCATCTGCCACAACCGAATTAGAAGATGAGGGGGAATCAGAAGAAGACATCGATGAAGAAGATTCTGAGGAAGAGGAAGTCCCCGTGGATGATGGTTCTGACGAAGAAGAGGATGAGCCTGAGGAAGAAGATGAGGCCGAGGAAGAAGGTTCTGACGATGATGATTCCAATGAAGAAGATTCTGACGAAGACGAGGGTGAGTCCGATAATGACGAGGAAGAGTCTGATGTCGATGAAGAAGAGGACTCAGATGACGATGAGGAAGAGGAGTCTGATGAAGAAGATGATTCAGATGACGCTGAGGAAGACGAGACTGATGAAGAAGATGATTCAGATGACGCTGAGGAAGAGGAGTCTGAAGAAGATGACTCA
>CAYNXD010000007.1:0-11720 GCA_964401115.1 uncultured Candidatus Poseidoniales archaeon
ACAATTCTAGTAGTTGGGCGGCTAAATTTGATGCTAGTGGGAACACAAAATGGACTACAGCATTGAGTGCTTCGGGATATTTAGAAATTTATGGGGTGCACATCAACCCCACAAATGATGTTCATCTAATGGGGAGGGTTGATGGGTCCTCCCATATTGGCATTTTACCTATCCCAAGTAACTCATCAACAATATTCATTCTAGAATTAGACATAGATACGGATGGTGATGGTTATGCTGATCTTGTTGATAGTCACCCTCTTGATTCAAGTCAATACCGTGATTCTGATGGTGATGGATACGGAGATAATTCTGAAGGCTATTTGCCAGACTCCTGCCCAACAATAAATGGCAATTCGTCAATCGATATGTATGGTTGCGTTGATACTGATGGGGATGGAATGGCTGACGGAATAGATCCATTTCCCAGAGATAGAACACAGTGGTCAGATATTGATGGGGATGGTTACGGTGATAATCTAACAGGGTTTAGGGGCGATGAGTGTCCAGAAATACCAGGGTTCTCCTATATTGATAAGCATGGCTGCCCTGATAGTGACCAAGATGGTTGGTCCGATGAAAATGATCTTGACCCAAATGACCCATACCAATCCGGAGATTCTGATGGAGATGGATACGGGGACAACCCAACCGTTGTTGGAGGAGATAGTTGTCCCTTGACTTATGGGAATTCTACTATAGATAAAATTGGTTGCCCTGATTCTGATGGAGATGGTTGGTCTGACTCTGGCGATGCTTATCCAAATGACCCAAATGCACATGCGGATACAGATGGTGATGGAATTGCTGACTATTATGATGCATTTCCACTTAACCCTACACAATGGTCAGATGTTGATGGAGACGGTTGTGGAGACAATCCTTTGGGTTTGAATCCCGATTTATTTATTGATGATGCTGAACGTTGTTACGACATTGACAATGATGGGGTGTCTGATTTTGATGACGCATTCCCAAATGACTCCACACAATGGTCAGATGTTGATGGAGATGGATGTGGGGACAATCCTTTGGGTTTGAATCCCGATTTATACATTAACGATGAAGATCGATGTAATGACCTTGACAATGATGGAGTAGCGGATTATGATGACCCATTTCCAAATGACCCGACACAATGGTCAGATGATGATGGGGATGGATATGGAGACAATGTGTTTGGTCGTAATCCAGATGCTTTTACTAACGATTCAACTCAATGGTCAGATATTGATGGAGATGGATTTGGAGATAATATGAATGGAAGCAATCCAGACTGGTGCTTTATTCGCTTACTTGATGAATTCGGACCATGTATATTAGATCGTGACAACGATGGGTGGACTGATGATGTTGACATGTTCCCCGATGAACCCACACAATGGATTGATGAGGATTTAGATGGTTATGGCGACAATCAATCAGGAAGATTAGGGGACCCTTCCCCAAACGACAAAGATAACGATGGTTGTTTCGACCCAGCCGACCCAGCACACCCGCAACTTCCAGAAGATTACTTTCCAAATGATCCGCGAGAATGTTTTGATACTGATGGAGATGGGATTGGTAATAACAAAGATGATGATGATGACAATGATGGCTTCTCAGACTTAGAAGAAATTGAATTAGGCACTGATAGTTTGGACGCGAATAGTACTCCAAGCAAAGGATTTGAAATGTTAATTCCGGGGACTTCTGCCACACTAGACATTTATGGCTTGATGGGGATTGTTTTTCTAACTCCTGTTATCCTTTGGTTAATTGTTGGGTTTTACATGAGGGGGAATCGTTCCAAACGTCTTGAAAATGAACTCCAATTTGCTCAAGGAAAACTATCATCTATACAAGATGAATTGAAAGAAATGCAAAATGAACTAGAAAATACTAATCAATTCAGAGATGATATTAGTTCTGATTCAAATACCAATGATGAATTATCTCATGAATATCTCACTCCTGTAGCTAGTATACAGGGTGTTGTTGGTGATGATGGGTGGGAATGGCTGAATTATCCAATCGGAACAAATCAACAATTCCATCGCCCTGCTGATTCCAACGAAGAATGGGTTCGATGGGAATGAGAACATTAGTGAAATAATCTCTTCACTAGCACAGTTGCATACGCGCCCGGGGGAAGTTCAAAATCTAGAATGATTTGCCATCGCTTACCCTTACTTTTAGTATTCAACTCATCCCTTACAGGCTCACTTGCATTGATTTCTGATTGTATCATTACTGATCTTTTATGATTTGAAAGATATTGGTCTATTTTACTTAAATCTAGTTCTGAATGGGGTAATTGCAATACTTCTGGAAGTTCTTTCAATATCTCACCTATATCTCTAATCAGATGTCTTTTTGGCATACCCCGCTTACCTGATGGTGCCTGGGGGAAAAAGAGGGGGCCGCCCATACCAATATTGACTGAATGAAGAAGATGATTTTCAAATGCATCTTTGAAAATGTTCGTTAGAAGACCATTCCATTCATTTGATTGCCATGCAGATAACCACATACCACGTATGTCATAAGGTAGGGCCATGTATGCAAGACGCCATAATTCCTCTCTTTCAACCCCTGCTTTTTCAGCGCGCGCTATTGCTTTGAGAGGTTTTCTAAATGGCCGGTGTTCAACTTCTAAATGGGAAATATTTGGCCATGAATCTGACATCTTTTTCTTATCACGGCGTTTGTCGGATCTATCTGATTTATTTCTTTCAGTAAGGTGAAGACGCATTGCGGCCTCATATTCACCTGCAACAATATGGGCACCTGGGAGTCTTTTACCAACAGCAGATCCAAATCTTTGGCTATCAAACCAATTTGGCCAACCATGTATTTTCGCTTGTTCTAAACGACGGGGTAATCCGTCTAATTGTTGTTGAGTGATATCTCTTACTGTGATTCTAAAGTGATTTGCTGAATGCGCTCCGCTCCTAAGTTTCTTATCACTACCACCAAGTAGTGTGAGCCGCCAACCTTCACCACTCAATTCATCACTCATATCACCCACACAATCCCCTATATTATCCGGTAATCCATCACCCTTGCCTATTGGCAAACTTACCTTTTGACTAGTTACTGCATGTCTGTCTTTGTACCCTGAAAGTCCAAATGAACGCCTTGGTAAATTGAAATGTCTTGAAAGACGAGCAAGTAACGAAATGGTGTCAAGGTCGCGTTTTTCCAACAAATATAGTCTATGATCACAATCAAACATAGCTGTGCCTAGAATTGGTTCTGGACCTCCTAGTTCAGTGACTTGGAAATCTTCAGGAATCTGTCTTAGCTTGACCAAATGCAACACCCCCGCATTGACTATTGTGTCTCCGAAAGGTTTCGATGATATCTTCATGGCGGCGGAATTGACTAAATTTGCCTAAATTGTCTATCCATCTGAGAGCAAGTGTTGTTAAGTTCTTGACATACCGATTAAATCATGACTGAAGTGCCAATTTTGCACATGCTACATACATGCCCGTTTTGTTGGAAAATTCGCGGTTTGGTTGAGCACCTAGATATCGAATATCAAAAAGTTCAAGTCAATGCCATGAAGACAAAAAAGGAATTGGAATTTACAGGTGGGTGGGGGAAAGTTCCCGTATGGACTGAAGTCAATGGAGAAATTATTGTTGATTCTACACCTATTATGATACATATAGATAAGAAGTACAATGGGGGCTCACTTTGGAATTCTGAAGATGAAGAGAGGAGGGATCAATGGATAGATTGGGTAGATAGTAAATTATCAAATGCAACTATTCCAATATTGTATGGGGGATTATTCTCTGCACTAAAGACAACCACTAGAATGTCTAAGTTAGAGAAATTCGGATTCTTTTCAAAGAGAATTTATGCTTGGATGGGTTTTCCTATTATGTGGGGGATTGTTGCTAGAAGTCGAGTTAAGAAAGACGGCCGAAAACCCAAAAAATTGTGGCACGATTTATTGACTGAATTCACCAGTGAATTTGGTGGGGAACCCTTTTTCGGAGGGAAAAAGCCGGATCTTGTTGACTTCGCAGCATTTGGATATATGAGATCAATTTCTCCTTTTCCACAATTTTCACAATTAGAAGACCACGAAAATGGGATTACATGGTATCGAAGAATTGAAAATACCCTAAATTTATGATTATTTTCTAATCGATTCTCGTACGGGGGAGGGCGAAGGTCAATGCAAAGGCAAGTAAGCCAAAACAACACGCACTTGAATATGGCCCTTGAGAAAAGAATGCAAATATCGCTGCTGTACGTAGCATGCCACTACTTTGATCACGCCACCCCAACCAAGTAGCCACTAAGGCGATTATCGCTAAACCAGAAAAACCAACACCAACCATGACATACATCCCAGCAGCAGACTCGTCGTAGAGTTGGGTATTATTTTCTGCCTGAGATGCTACGTAACTGATGAATGTTCCATCTGCGGAATTATTGAATTCTTCATTACTTGGAAAAACCAATTTTAGTGTAGTAAATCCATATGGCTCAAAGGCGAATGGTGGGGGCGCGCTTAGAAGTATCTCGTATTCGGCTAATTGTGCTGTTCCTCTCGAATCATTGGCCATAATCAAAATTTGTAAGCCGGGGTCTAATTCATCGATACGAAAATTACCGTTCTCATCAGTGGTATTCTGTTTTTCAAAGATTGAACCGTCATCACTTCTTACTGTTACTTTAACTGTGTGATTTGGTGCGGATTCGCCATTTTCATAGACTACTTGACCAAGTAAAACAGCTGTCCCGGGGGCGGCCCTTTCTGCATCGCGATAAATGAAATTTCGATGATTGATAATCCCCGAATCTCCATCAATATAATCTGCACCATTTACAAAACCTAAAAACGCGGTTGCTACCAATAATGCAGATAACCAAAATACCATCGGATGACGTTTTTGATTCGAGGGTAGAGGGATTGACGCTCCTGATGATGTGAAAAGTGTGTTATCCTCAATAACCTCTGGCAAACCAACTAACAAACTTTCACTTTCAGGCGAATTTGATTCTTCAACCCCTTCCCCATCAAGCGCCATAATATGCGGAGAAGGTTGTGCTTTATCCAACTTTACAACCGAAGATAAAATGTGCGAACTGCTTTTCCATAGATTCATGAGGTGGAATATTGAGGTAGTTTGGAGAGGAACTGAAAATGATGCTGAAGCGTTGCTAGGGGCAATTTCTCCCGATGATACTACAACATTTATCGCTGAAATTAAGAAAGGGGGGGATGATGCTTTGTTGAAAATAGTCGTTGAAGCGGAATCTTTGCGTTCCATGCGTGCGACAATTAATGATATTCTGGCTTGTCTTTCTGCTGCTGAATCAGCCATTAATGAGGCTTAAATACAACATTTTGAGGAAGTTTTGATTTTTTACGGTTATCAAATCCTTCAAACAGGGTGATGAAGTGGGCAATTTTATGGGGGGGGCTAAATGAAACATCCAAATCTCCCCCACGACAGAAGTTCTGAGTTGTGGGTTGACTATTTGCCTACTGAAAAATTAGAGGCTAGCATCAATAGATGGGTTACTACATTGATGCATGATGAGGGGATTACAACACCACTTGCTCGAGACGAGGATACAGTGCAAGCACAAATCTTCACAAATGAAGAGGGAATTGTTGCTGGGATTACTGTGGCTAATTACTTGTTAAAAGAATGGCTTCCAAATACAAAATGGGAATGGACAATTGGTGATGGCGGCAAAGTAAATGCTGGAAAAATACTCCTTAAAATAGAGGGTGGTAAAGAGCAAATTCTAGCCGCTGAAAGAACAATTTTAAACATAATTGGAAGACTTTCTGGAATTGCAACTAATACATCTAATTGGGTTCAGAGAGCCAGACCCATACGAGTCGCTTCCACAAGAAAAGTGCATTGGGGGTTGCTAGACAAATGGGCTGTATCCCTAGGTGGGGGAATGACACACCGGCTAACAAGAAAAGATGCTTTGATGATAAAAGAGAACGATTTGGCTACCATGAAAATGGAAGATGAAAAGGGACCACATACAATTTCAAGAGTGATAAATAAATTAGAAATTAGTTCATTGGGTGCATTTGGTGTTTTAGAAGTTAAAACAATAGATGAAGCTATTGCTGCTGCTGAGACATGGGGAGAAAGGATGCGGAGTGAAGGAGGTACTGAACGTCTGACAATAATGTTAGACAACATGCCACCAGAAAAAGCTAGAGATGTGATTCTTGATCTTGATACACGAAACTTTCGAAACCACGTCATAGTAGAAGCAAGTGGTGGGATTACGTTTGAGTCACTACCTATATGGAGTGAATTAGGTGTTGATGTTATTTCATCTAGTGCCCTTCATCGCGGTGTTAAGCCACTCGATATTACGATGCTCTTTGATGGGGTGTGATGCATGGGTGAAGTCCCCGAATCACATCCACGGTATGCTTCCTTAATGGCGAGAAAAAAAATAACTGATGCTGCTGCTGCAGGGTGGTTGGCTGATTCAGCTTTGATAGCTCATGGTAGGGGGGAAGCTTTCGATTATCTGCTAGGGGAGGAAACTTGTGAACCGGCAAGAGAGGCTCTCGTTGAAACTGCTTCTAAACTCTATAGTTCTCAGAAATGTATAATTTCAGTCAACGGAAATACAGTAGCCCTAGCAGGGCCGCAATTAATTGCGCTTGCCGGACTTCTAAAGTGTCCAATTGAGGTCAACATCTACTACCGCACACCCGAACGAATGGAAGCTTTACTTTCAGCACTTAAGATACAACGACAAGAATCTGCAGAACTTTACCCTGAACTAGTAAATGAAATATCTAATGTAGAAATTCTTGGAGATAACCCTGATGGAAGAATACCCGACCTAGACGGCCCGAGAGCAAATTGTCACTCAGATGGTATTTTATCTGCTGATACGATTCTTGTTCCTTTAGAAGATGGAGATAGGTGTGGTGCCCTCGTTGCAATGGGTAAGACGGTTTGTGTCATAGATTTGAATCCATTATCAAGAACCGCTAGAACTGCGTCTGTGACTATTGTCGATGAATTAACACGATGCGTACCCCTTCTAATTGAAACCTTAATGGAACTAGACAGGGGATTGATAGGTAAAAAAAGTTCAAGAGAATTCAATAGTGAATGGAATAATGAGAAGAATTTACAAGATGTCATAGATGTGATGCTTCGGAGATTCGAGTAGATCATCGAATAACTCCGATAGAGGCTTTTGCGTGTTATTCCATCGCAACTAAAATAACTGTTTTAAATCCAAAATGAAGAAAAACCTTTTCTGATATCATATCACAACCATTTTTGAATTGAAATGGATGATGAGAAGAACTTGGAAGAAGACGATGACTTCTTCACATCTCAAATGAGTTTTGATTTAGAATCCAAATCTAACCCCAAAAGAAGGAGAAGAAGAAAGAGGGGGGAGAAACCCCCGGCAGAACCAATTCAGAGATAAAATGCTGAAGTGAAGAAGAGAAGGAGGAAGGTCGCGAAGTTAAACCATGATGAAATTCCTGTCCAATTAAATGAAATTGGAGTATGCCCCGGATGTGGTTCTGAAGTAAATGAAGGGGAATTTGTTGATGCTGTAATTTCTTTTGTAACAGGTTCTGTTGATTATCTTGCAGGTGATCCTGTTAGAACTCAAATTATTCAAAATCTAAAACAGCAAGCGAAAGACCTTCAAATGCCAGAACCATTTGATGATTGGTTGCTTGAAGTATGTGCTAGAATTGAAGCTGAAATTCATAGAACCATGAAAATTAAAGAAGAAATGTTGAAAGAAGTTGAAGATGAAATGCGGAGAAAATTAATTATGGAATTATATGAACATATTAGAAACGATGTAGGCGCACAAATCCGTGAAGAAATTGAAGGGAAGATTCGAAGTGAAGTAGAATCTGAAATGTGGGAAGAATTCGAGAAGATGAATCGTGAAAGATAAAATCAAGATGGTTGAATTGGTGCGCTTTGTAATAATGATCCGAGTCTTTCCGTTATTGCTGAACCCACTTCAGAGGTGCTAGAATTACCACCTAAGTCATATGTTAAGCAAGAGCCTTCTTCAATATGTTGAGATATGGCTTCTTCGATAATTCTTGAAACTAAAATTGCTTCTTCGTCATCATTCCTTAACCCCAGCCATTCAATCATCATTTGAACTGAATTAAGAGTTGCAATTGGATTTACTTCACCCTTACCCGCGTGCTTAGGAGATGAACCGTGAACCGGTTCAAATAAACCGTGATTATCACCAATATTGGCACTTGCAGCCATACCCATCCCACCCTGTAAAACGCTTCCTAAATCTGTTAAAATATCACCAAACATGTTACTTGTAACTACCACATCATACCACTCTGGATTTCTTACCATCCACATTGTAAAAGCATCAATATATGCTTCATCCCTATTGATATCAGGATATTCATCACCTATTTCATGGAAAATTTTTCGAAAAAGTTGGCAACCCCGTGTTACGTTACTCTTATCTACACAAGTAACACTAGATTCTCCGTTGCTTGGTGCGCCGTTTCTTCTACGTGAATATTCAAAACCTAGGCGTATTAACTTCTCAGAACCTGCCCTAGATATTGGCCTATTATCCCATGCAACCTCTCCATCTATTCCATCAAAAGTCATGTCTTCGATTTCCTTCATCTCTTGTCCTTGGGCCCTCAAAGCTGAACGGCGTAGAAGGCTATGGTAGAGGCCTTCGGTATTTTCTCGTAGAACAAGTATGTCAACCTTGGCGGGATCCCAAACTTGGGTAAATTCATTGTGAATCTTGTGCTTAACTCCTGAATATAGTTTGATTGGTCTAACATTTGCATAGAGATTCAATCCACTTCTCAAACCGAGAATTACTTGACCCCCTGCTAAATCACCATTTGGTAAATTTGCACCTGGCCAACCAATGGCACCTAGCAATATTGCATCAGAATTGTCCCTACAATGCTCAAACGAACCCTCGGGCCATTCATCACCTGTTTTAAGCCAATATTGACCACCGCAAGGGATTGTGGTTTTTTCAAATTTCAAATCGCTGTAATTTTCTATACAATCTAGCAGTTTTTCCGCCTCTTTAATGACCTCTGGACCTGTTCCATCACCTGGTAAAATGGTTAGGCGGTAGGTAGCCATAGTATTGGCAAAGGCTCTACCTACATGAACGCCACCATTCAATAATTTGTATGCCATCTCATAGTATTAGTTAATCAACCGTCACGATAGGCAACCTTGTAGTGACTGCCCGCGGCCCATACGATACCGATGAAAGCGCCAAGATTGATGCAAGTACACTTCCAGTGGAAGTTCGTGACTTGTGGGAAACTATGTTGAGGTTGAATCCAAACTGGAAAATTGAAGATTGGATGTCTAAGAGGGCTAGTGAGGAATTGAAAATTATCGATGCAAACCTTGCAAAGGAAAGGATGAGATTAGAGCAACGGTTGAGTAGAGTTAACGCGTTAAGTGAATTGATGCGGAAAAAGGGAATGAATGTTGATGATATAAAGTGGAATGACCCTCATCAGAGAAACCTCTTTGATATCTTTTCTACTGAGGCTCAAGATGTTGATAGAGATGCTAACGAAATTCAAGATGATGATGAGGGGGAGGGGCATCCGGCAGCAATGCTTCTTGACTACTTGCCTGGTGAAGATGGCGATGATCCGTTGATGGCAATTGTTGCACAGTTAATACTACTCAAGTTAGAAGAATGTGCTAGCATCGGACAACTTCCAGTAAGTCTAGAAGATATAGGGGGAGAACTTGAGGGGCGAGGGATACACCCTGATGAGGTTATCGAAGCATTGGAGTGGCTTCTTGAAAAAGCTGAAATTGTTGAGGTTGATGAAGATAAATTTGCACCCAATTAAGGGAAATGTTTGGGATAACCTAGGAAACCATCAATAAGTACGCGGGTGAAAAATATACAGTTGGGATGCCGCGAGCAAGGGCAATATTAGTTGGAGCGCTACTTGGAATATGGTTGTATAACACTATAGGTATTGAAATTGAGTTCTCATTTGCTGGTGGCATTATTGCTACAATATTGTACGATGCCCCCTATAATTCTCGCGAGCGGAAAAAATTTGCAAGGATGGCATCTGAACAAGCGATTTGCATTTCTTATGGAGAGCAGCAACTTTCCACACTTGTTAATCAGTGTGACCAATTACAACTAATGCTTCACAATCGTGATTCACAATTACGTACAGCACTAGCCGAATTAGAAAGAAGAGATTCTGTTGGGGCACCAGAAGCAAGAAAATTAATTGAAGAACAGCGGGATGCTTTGAAGGCACAAAAAAAATCCATGGCTGAAGCTAAGCAACTCATACAATCGCAACAACAAATATTGGAAAAATTAGAAAATCAGACCAATTCAGGATATAATAGATGGGAAGAAACACTAGCCACATTGGAAAGGATATTGGCAACACAAGCCAATAGTAATTCAACTGAACAGCACCTTCTAGAAGAAGTTACAAATGGAAATCGTGAATTGCAAAGAACTGTTACTGATTTACTTCAACAATTAGCAATGGAGCCAAGGACATCACATATCAATGTACAAGATTCTGTAGTTATGAGAAATAACTCATCATCTCGTAGAAATAAAATTTCGCCACCAGACATCCCTACTATAGAGGCTATACCGATTGGAAAACCTCAAAGAACAACTGAAGTAGAGTGGTTGAAAACGCTACCAGAAGATTTGACTTGAGGTTTCCAAATGGTTTCAGATCTGCGTAAAGAAATGCGCGCTGCTGCTTTCAAAGGAGAGTTGCTAAATGCAATGTTTCCACGAATGATTCTGTTTCTAATAATTATCATTCTATGGTACATCATAGAACCGTATGGAATTCAACTATCACTCTATGCATGGCTTGGTGTTTTTTCTTTTTTTGTAGTTATCCTAATGTGGAATGCTAAGAAAAGAACCAACTCAATTATGATAAAAATAGATGAAATTATTGACGGGCGAATGGACGCTACTGAACTTCTTGAAAAATACGAAGGTGGAGATTTTCCTGTGTTTAGTTCGCTATTCAATAAATACACTAATGATGAATTAGAATTATTGTTGGCAATGGGTATTGGAAATGATGAATATGCCAAAGAAATTGATTGGAAAGGAAGTAGTGTCTACAAAACTAGGGGGAAAGATTCTAGCGGTCCGGCAAAAGGGAAGGGTGGAGACATCTTTAGTGGTGAAAATGATAGAATTGATGCTATGACTAAGAGGCATGAATTTGATGATTTAGAGGGGCCACTAACAAAAACTGAAAAACTTGTTGCGGAAGCAAATAAAATTGCTAACAAAAGAGCGCTTAAAGAATGGGATTTAGCTGAATCTAATGATCCAGAATTAATTGAAGCGGGTGTAGAAAAGTTAGGGGATTTGGTGGCCACAGGACACTTCAAAGGGCCGGAAAAACCTAATGATTGATTTAATCACCAACAAACGAAAGATAACTTTGGTTTGATAAATGCGCGTGATATAATGAATGAATTGAATTCCGGATTTAAGGAGTTGGTAAATTCTTGTATTGTTGCTGGATTAATTGCGATTATAATTTCAACATCATTTGGACCAGTTGTTGTAAAACCATTGATGTTGGATGGTTCGTTGATTAGTAGTGGAAGATATATGATTACATATGATGGTTATGAAACTGTATCAGAAAATAATGGTATATCGGTAGTGGGAATTGGATCTTCTGT
>CAYNXD010000008.1:0-5581 GCA_964401115.1 uncultured Candidatus Poseidoniales archaeon
TAGGTAACCAACATTCTTGTTCTCTGCATTCAATACAAGAACTGCATCTGGATCTCGCTCTTCAATTACCTCAACTGCATGCCCCATTGGAGTGTCTTCTCGGAGCCTCAATATGTCAGTAAGCATCTTGTTTCTAGCAAACGTTTTCACTGGATTTATGTCAGTTGCACATACTTTGAGGAAATGTGTTTCTGAGATTACTCCAGCTATACCCTTATTTCGCTTTCCTCGTACCAACACAACCTTCACCGAATTTGGAGAAAGGGCGTTGGCAACATCTGCATAATTCGCATCATTTCGTACAAAACCGAATTCATCTCTTAAGTCCAAAAGAGATATCGTTGGCCCGGACATGATACCCCCCTTCGGGGGGTTAGGCTATCGTCACCTTAGTATTTATTATCATATTTTTAGTAGAGAGTTGTTTGTTTGATTTTTTTTGTGAAAAATAAATAAAAATAAAAACATATATTATGAGGGTAAATAAAAAAATATCAGCCACCCTAGTTAACTCTATACAACTAACCATTGTGTGAGATTTAACAAGTCATGGTAATCAAGTCAATAGTTGAGGCGAAATATAATGAGAGGAGAACCATTAATCAAAGATGTTGGGCATCATGATCAATACCAAGTTGTAGATGCGTCTCTAACTCTCCCTAAAGTAGCACACAAATTTTCTGAAAGACCCGATGATGTACTACTTGTATACGACAAGGAAACTGACAAATTTAGTGGTTCTTTTTATCTATACAATTTCCACAAGGCATACGCTAATCCACCAAAAAAATTCAAAGGAAACATCCACAAAGCAACAATCGGTGATGTTATGAAAACTAATCTTGAAACGATTGAATGGCAGGCTAATGTATCACAAGCTTGGGCTTTAGTAACCACAAAAAAGCCGAGCGCTATTTTACTTAGAGATGAGAAAGGTAGATTTGCTGGTTATTTATCAAACAAAGATTTGTGGAATGCTCTAGAACAATTGGATGAGAACCCTGCCATGATTGGTTCCTAAATTAGAAGGGGATTATATGTCAAAATATATTCTAAATGATATCGTTGAAGAGTTCTTTGATGAAGATTCTATTGAACAAGACATCCATCAACACCCAGTGTCTTGGAGCATTGCTCTCTTCAGTGTTCTACAGCCATTAGTACTAGTACTCCTCCCAGATGGGGACTTCTCAAGTCTCGGTCCATTGGAAAAAATTGTAGTCATGGTAATGGAAACTATGCTTACATTCCAATTCATTATCGCACCAGTGCTCTGCTTCGCACTAGCATATCGAAAACATGTTGCGCCAGCAGTTCTAGTTGCTATGGGATCCTCTGCCATACTTTTGGCATCTGGGGTTTTCATGGAAGTATCCGATGACGCTTGGCATCGAGTACCGACCGCTCTAGCCGTGCTTATTCCATTCATTGTGGTTCTGAGGAAAAAACGAGGGCAGTTGAATCCTGGGAGAAGCAGACAAATTTGGGCTACACTCATGGCGGTATCCATTCTGATGTTTGCCACTGCCACTTTGGTCCCCGCTGTGGCGGCGGAATTTGATGATACCTACGGATGGGCATCTCTAGGATTGGTGGTATTTGCCATAGGTTGGGCATGGCCTCGTGGTAGGCACTTAGTAGAGGAAATTGCCGACGATATCGTAAAAGCAGCCACATGATTACGCCGATAAAGGCTTGAATGGGTGCTTGTTCGCAGCGCTATGGCTAGACTGCTTTTGTTCGGCGGGAAAGGTGGTGTTGGTAAAACAACATCATCTGCAGCAACTGCAATTTGGCTAGCAGATTCTGGATACCGTGTTCTGTTAGTATCTAGTGATCCCGCTCATTGTACAAGCGACTCATTGGAGGTTGAGTTGGGTTCAGAACCAACGCCTGTTGAAGGTGTTGAGAATCTATGGGGTTTGGAATTAGACCCCGCGGAAAGAATGAGTGAGTTATTGCCGAAATTATCAGAAGCACTAGAAAAGGGAATGGGGGGCAAAGCTGGTAATTTGTTAGGGCAACAAGCAGCCGAAGGGATTTCTGAAGAAGTTAAAGGACTTGACTCTACAGATATGCTACTACCTGGATTAGATGAGGCTCTCGCCTTTGACAAACTGCTTTCATTTGCTCAAGACCCAAGATTTGATGTGTTGGTTTTCGATACCGCACCGACTGGACACACTTTGAGATTCCTTGGATTGCCAGAAATTATTGATGGTTGGGCTGGAAGAATTATTCGAATTGCTAGATTAACTGGGGGGATAAGAAGTATCCTAATGGGTAGACACCAAGAACGTGCAATGCAAGAAGAATTGGATAAATTCAAAAAAAGGGTTGCTCATGTTAGAAGAGTTCTTACAAACCCTTCAGTAAGTTCATTTACTCTTGTTACAATTCCTGAACAAATGGCTGTAGCAGAGACCGTTCGGGCCGCTGAAACTCTTGGAGAATATGGTATTGATGTCAATGGTGTGATTGTCAATCGTATCACCCCTGACTTTGACCATCCCTTCCTTCAACAACGAAGGGAAAGTGAGCAACAACATCTTCAAAATCTCAAAAATGAGTTCTCTTCCCTACCTGTAGCTGAAGTACCTCTAGAAGCAAGTGATGTGCACGGGTTAGATTCTCTAAGAAATATGGGCGGTTTGTTAAATGGAGAATTAGTAGGTATGCCAAGCGATATGGAAGAGTCTGAAATTGGTGAAATAATTCCAATTAAAATTAGAAAGGGTTTGAATGAAACTATTGAAACTGGAAGGCTCGTTGTTGAATTACACTTACCTGGTGTAAATCGGGAAGAGTTGTCTGTTCATGTAATTGAAAGAGAGTTATTAATTGAAGCAAATGGTAAGCGTTTTCCCGTGAAATTAAATAGCGATTTGAAGAGTGATAGACATATGTTTGAATTACATGGAGATATTCTAAAAGTAACCCTCGAAATCTAAAGTCATACACCGAGCCAACCGCGTAATCCCAAACCAATACCATATGAAATTAAACTAACAACCGCTAGTATTGCCGTCATCTCAAAGAAGCGGTGCTTGAATGATTGAACTTCAACCACCGATACATAGAAGTTGAATACTGCAACTATCAATAAACCAATAGCAAATGTACAAAGGAGCGCAAATTGGTGAGATTCAAGATCCCATAATGTAAATCCATCTGGATTAATTATTAGATATGGGGCAATTAGTAACAGCACAGTTACAAGATATGCTGCCCAAGTAAAAAACGCTGCTTTTATTGGATTTCCTTCATCTTCTTCAGTCCTCTTTGAAAGAAATTCAGATGCGCCCATGCTGAAGGCTGCTGCTATTCCCGTAACAAGCCCTGCTAATGCCACTAATTCCATTGATTGTAAAGCAAAAGTAAGACCTGCGAGAGCACCTGTCAATTCAATCAAAGCATCTGACATTCCCAATACAATACTTCCCGTATGCTCAAGACGTTGTTCAGATAACATGCCTGACAAACGCTCTTCATGAGAATCCTCCTCATCAGCTAATTCATCTAAACCCAATCTCCTGTATGCTGCAGATATATCCTGCTCTGCCCTTTCCATCAATCTAATTGCGAAAGTTAAACCAAACAAACGTGAAAGGAATACATGATAAATTGCCATAAATCTGTATGGTTTCACTTGTTTTCCAGTAATCTTTGACAATGTTTTTTCATGGCGCTTTTCTTCTACTGCAAGTTCATCTAAGATTTTTTTACAACCTTCATCCTTGTGTCTTGTAGCAAATTGTCTGTAAATTGAAGATTCTGTGGCCTCCATCCGTTGCAAATGGAGTAATTCAGATTGGTCTGGGTCGCTCACAGTAATGTGGTAGGGCTATCTTAGCCATCAACTTCACGGAAACTTTTGGCCGGCGCGCTCATATCTCAGAGAACTTACCGATATGGCGATGACGGAGGTGCTTGAGGCTGAAATGGCCGATGATACATCCGATGCGCAGAGACAAAAGAAAGAATTGAATTTTGCATTGGGAGCAACTGCTATTTTCATAATTTTGATGATGATTCTTGCATCAGTTGTATCATCGAATACTGTTGATGAAATTATAGATGGTGAAAATGGGCACTGGCTACCACCTGTTGAACAGCGAGTAAACTTACAATATCGGACTGATGATGTGTTTAGCAGAGTTTCTTGGAATGGGTCTTTTGGTATTGAAGAAGTTCGATCAGTGTATGTTGAAGTTAATTCCATCACAAGTGCTGATGGGGGTTCTGGAATCACAGGTGATGCCGAAGTCCACCTAGGTCTTTGGTTACCTGAAATTGAGGGTTGTGATTGGGATTCGCTCTCTAGTAATGACACGTTTGCTTCTGATGGAGATACAATCTGCGCTGTTCCTGTTATTTCTGAAATCGGCCCCTATTACGATGATGGGGATGTTGATGCATTGACGCCAGCGGACCGGTTGGGTAGATTCCTCATTGAAAATTTTGTACCACATGGTTTTGGTGTTGCTCAAGTATCCGTATTTGGCACTGGTGAAAGTAACCATTGTATGGATTTGATGGGTGATGATGAGCAGAGGGGTATTCATGCCGCAGTAGAATGGTTAGGTACTCAACCATGGAGCAATGGAAATGTTGGGATTATCGGTAAATCATACGATGGTAGCACTCCTTGGGAAGCTGCTGCAATGGGTTCAGAGCACCTAAAAACAATAGTTCCAATGTCTGGATTGATTGGAGTACATGACTTAATGTGGCGTAACGGAAGTATGGAGGCACGTGGGGCAATAATGCACAATGGAGTCTACGGTAGTTTTGGATTGGATGGTGATTTAGAAGATGCTGAAAACGCATGTGAAGGGTACATTGAAGGTTACTATGCTGGTGTAGGAGCATACCTTTCTGGAGATAATTTAGCTTGGACTGGAAGTGATTATTGGGAAGAACGCTCCTTCCTTGAAAGGTCATTAGAAAACTACCAAGGGTCAGTTTACATTATCCACGGAATGCAAGATTGGAATGTTGACCCGCATATGGCGTTCCCAACTCATAACATCCTAATTGAGAATGGTTTCGAGACAAAGGGACTCTATGGGCAATGGGGTCATGATTATCCTGACAGAAACTCTAGTCACTCAGGTCTTTCTTCTGGTAGAGGTGGCGAGGCTTTTCCATTCACTGCACGTTGGGACTGGGCAGATGATCTTCTAGAATGGTTTGATTTCTACCTTTATGAAAAAGGGCCACAACCAAGATTGATTGCAGAAATTCAAGATAATATTGGAGGGTGGAGGGTGGAAGAAATGTATCCCCCAAGTGATGTGGAATGGTTGAACTTTGGGTTAGACGAATTTGAGGTGCTATCTGGTGGCACCACAATTAGTTCAACTTCTCAATTGGTAATTCAATCTCCGCAATTGGAAAATGAAACTAGAATTGTGGGTACGCCAACCCTCCATATAGATGCTACAACTTCCCTCCTTCTTCTCGGAACATCCGGACATATTGCTGCTGAAATGGTTTTAGCAAGTAGTGGAATGCACCTAGGCCATGCCGTTATGGATCTTAGATTCCATGCAGGGGGGAAAGATGGCGAGGTGCTTAC
>CAYNXD010000009.1:0-25384 GCA_964401115.1 uncultured Candidatus Poseidoniales archaeon
ATCAATGGAATAGTGGTTGGCAATTGCTCGAAGTAGTTGGTGCAAATCATGTTCAGTATGAAGATGAACAATCGTTTCTAGACAATCTATTTGATGGAGATGCAACTATGTCTGAAGAAGAGCAACAGCAACACGCTATCGACAAAGTGAAACCATATCTTGATCTAACATTGAAAGGAGATGACGAAAGTTGGTATGCTGGAACTAGTAGGGAAAATAATCCTGACCAACCATCAGATTCTAACTCGTATCTATCTGAAAACTTATCAAAAAATCAATTCTATCGAGTGACTCAACTAGCAAATTTCGCAGATGCCCCCTCTGCTAGAGCATATCCAACACTATTTTTCGATCCTCTCTCAAATAAAACAATCCTAGCAACTGGTTGGGGTAAAGATGGAAATGGGTTCAACGACATGTGGTCCCTAGACCTTGAAGGAAGCAGTGAGTGGGAAGAAGAGCAAGGGGGGCCAACATCCGTAGGAAGCAATGCGTTTGCTAGCGATGGGTGGGCGTCTGGTCTCCTCTTAGGAAGTAGCGAATCAGGAGATCCTACTTTGTGGGGTTGGAATGGTTGGTCATCATCCTGGATTGCTTATCCAGAAAGTGTGAGACCTAAGGGGATTAGCGGTCAATCAATGGTTTGGGATTCCGTATCATCCAGATACATTTCCTATGGGGGATACAATTCATCTGGAGTGTTTTCAAATGAAACATGGTCTTTTGATACAGGTTCTGCCATGTGGCAAGACTTGCATAGTCAAAATGCACCTCGTGGAGTTGTTGGAGCATCATCATTTTTCTCTGAAGGTTGGAATAGAACTATTCTCTTTGGAGGGATGGGTTTTGATGGAAACCTTTCAAATGAAACTTGGATGTTCAATGGAGAAACGAATAGTTGGTCTAAACTCCAGTTATCTGGAATTTTCCCCTCTGCAAGAATGGAGACAGCAACAGCAATTGATTATGAAAATGATATCGCCTATTTATTCGGAGGGCTTACAATCGATAATTCTGGCAATGGTGTCGAATACTCTAACGAATTATGGAGTTTCAATCTTGATACATTAACATGGAATTTACTATCCAACGAAGGAATTAACGAAATTTCTGCTGCTGGAATGGCCTATGATAATTCTAGCAATAATCTTGTGTTATTTGGAGGAAACACGTGGGATGGTTTGTCGGATGAAACTTGGCTCTACAATTTGAGTGAAAAAGAATGGGAATTGCACTCTTCTTCTTCAGCAATTACCTCAACTGATGTAATTCAAATTTCTGCATCAGTTTCGGAGAGAGATTTGGATTCACCCCCTAATGCTCTCCAGGTACATTGTCAAGTAATGGGTGAAACAAATTGGATTGCTGGAAATTGGGACCATGTAAATGACACTGCTAGTTGCCAGCTCTCTCCTTATTCACTACCACCCGGTTTCCATACCGCATCCCTTAGAGTATTACATGAAGGTCAAAGGGCTAGTATCCAAACCACCTTTGAAAGAGCAAATGCACCACCGCAATTAGCCAACCCAATGCCAAATTTTGTAATTGCTGAAGAAGGCGAAGTTACCATTGATGCAAGTGAAATTGCCACAGATGTAGATGGGCATGAATTGAGATTTATTGGTAATACCTTAAACTTTGAACCCTTGAATGAGGGGGGCATAGAACCAGAATTAGATTTCATCTTACAAAATGATAGAAGAGGGTTGAAATTGATTGATTTGGCTGACTGGTCTGGCCGACGTGGAGATACATGGTACACTGTTTGTGGAGAAATTAGAGATGAGTCTACTCCAGGAAACCAACCTGCGCGGGTACCATTTTGTTTCGAATTATTGCATCAGGAAATTGATGATCCTTTTGAAATAATAGAGGTGCCTACTTTCACAATTACTGAAGACCAAGCACCTACAATTTTTGATTTGGCACCTTATATCACAGATGAAGAATTACATGCCGTTGCAATTCACTGGGATTCGCAACTCGATTATTATCAATCAAGTAAAGATCAGTATGGAGAACATATAGTAGTCGAAGGAATTAGAGATGATTCCAATAAATACACATCAAATGTTAGCGTTTTTCCAAAAGAGCACTGGTATGGGAATGATGTTATTTCATTTTGTATGCAACGATATGGGTCACTAAATGCTGTATTAAATGGCGAATGTGTATGGTTAAATGTTACATTTGTGGTGACTCCTGTCCCAGATGCACCACTCTTCAATTACACAGGTTTTGATGTGCAAGAAGATAGTATTAGCACAATAGCCATCAAAGAGATTGTGTGGGACCCCGATGGCGATGAGGTAAATGTCACTCTAGAAACAGGAGAGGAAATGGTTGCACTAGACATTTGGCACGAAATGCTTAGAATTACTCCGGAGCCAAACTGGTTTGGTCGTTCTGTAAATTGGGCAATTGTTGCAACTGATGGTGAGCATGAAATTCGACAACCTCTAAGAATTACTATCGAAGGAATTGATGATGAGACTGTGGTTGAATGGACAAAGCCCGGAAATATTCTAGATAACATGACTAAACTTAGATTTGAGATAAGTGATTTGGATAGTGATGGACCGTGGTTGGTTGAATATTACTGGGATGAAGGTGGATGGGAGGAGATTTCCCCCTCATGCGCGGTTTTAGATGAACACCAATTTGAATGCCAAGCAGATTTACTTGCACATGACCTTTCATTTGGAGATCACAAATTATACCTAAGAATAAATGATGGGAATGCCATTAGTGAAGTTGAGTCATTTTGGTTAGTGAAAGAAGACCCTAATGCTGAAACTGCTTCAACTAGTGGTCTTCAAGGAGATATTTCGGGATTAATTTTCATAATTGGGGGGATTCTTTTACTTCTTGGTGCGGGGGCATTAATTATTTCTCTATCTAGAAGGAACGAATACGTTTGATTTAGAGAGGGATATTACCGTGTTTTTTTGGCGGAGACCACTCCCTCTTATTCCTCAACAGACGCAAAGCCCTGATTAATCGAATACGGGTATCTGATGGCTCTATGACATCATCTAGCCAACCGTTACGGGCCGCAACATATGGATCACCAAATTTCCGCTTATATTCTGACACCAATTCTTTGTGAGTCTCTGTCGGATTCTCTGCAACTTTCAATTCCTTTCTATGAATAATATTGACGGCACCCTCAGCACCCATAACTGCAAGTTCGCCAGTAGGCCATGCAACATTGTAATCAGAACGTAGATGTTTGCAAGACATTGCAAGATATGCGCCCCCGTACGCCTTACGAGTGACCACTGTCATCTTAGGAACTGTTGCTTCAGCATAAGCAAAAAGCAATTTTGCTCCATGCCTGATAATTCCCCCCCATTCCTGTACAGTGCCTGGAAGAAAACCAGGGACATCTACTATAGTCAAAAGAGGAACATTATAGCAATCACAGGTTCTAATGAAGCGTGCTGCTTTGATACTAGCATCAATATCTAGGCAACCCGCCAGTACTTTTGGCTGATTAGCCACAATACCTACAGTAGAACCATCTAATCTAGCAAAACCTACTATTATGTTGTCAGCATAGGTTTCAAACAACTCGAAAAAATGATTTTCATCAACAATTTCCTCAATGACTTTTCGAATATCATATGGGTGGTTGGTATCATCGGGAATTAGCCCTTCGAGCGACTCACAGACTCGCACTGAATCATCCGCACTGACAACAAGTGGAGGTTCTGCCATACAGTGATCAGGAAGAAAAGACAGTAACTCCGATACTATTTCAGTAGCGTCATCTTCATCAGAAGCCAAAAGGCAGGCTATTCCAGAACGACTCGCGTGTAAATCAGCACCACCAAGTTCCTGAGGGGTCATTTCACCGGTGACAGTTTCTTCTGTTTCTAACGGGCTAGATAGAAATAATTGCCCATGCTCATGCCCCAGAATAACAAAATCAGCTAAACCTGCTGCTAGTGCAGAAGCACCCACAACTGGACCAAGAATTAAACTAAACATTGGAATTCTTCCGCTACATGCAACTAACCTGTCAAGAAGTTCGCCCGTCCCTGCAAGTGAGTGAATTCCATCATGGGCCCTTTGCCCCCCACCATCCCAAATACCAACAAGTGGGATTCTAGCACGTTCTGCCATTTCTGCAATCTTTGCTATTTTGAGTGCGTGCATCTCACCCATTGACCCTCCAAAAACTGAAAAGTCCTGGGCAAAACAAAAAATTTGTCGGCCGTCAACTGTTCCATGACCACATACTACCCCGTCACCTTCAATCTGATGCATATGTAGATTGAATTCGTCGTTCCTATGAGTTACAAGGCTGTCAACCTCTATGAATGAGGATTCGTCAAGAAGTGCTTCGATTCTTTCTCTTGCTGTTCGACGCCCACTGGATCTAAGGGCATCTATCTTAGCACGCCCGCCACCAGCAGATGCTCTTTGCCTCCTCAAGAGCAACTCTTCGGAAAGGTCACTCTGATGCGTAGGTGGGACTGCCATTAGCCCCCCCCAGATATAGGAGGTGAATCAGAATAACGGTTAAACATAGGACAAAAAAATCAATTGAAAAATTAATTTTTCAATTATAAAATTATATGTCTGGTGGATTTTCTCCAACTAGGTTTTTATCCCATGCCATTCTCAATTCTTCGCCCCCTAATCCACGACTCAAGAGGTGGTGAAATTTGACAAGGGCCGTTTCGGGAGAAAAGTTCGTGCCATGACCTAGCACACCAATCTCTTGTTGATCCCTACCCTTGCTATAAACATCAAGATGCACTGGTCCCGAAATGCATTGACTTGCCATTACTGCAACTCCACCATTAGACACATATCTAGTCAAGGCATTTTTCACCTCATCGTTCTCAGGAGCATCGCCGGGGTTGTCTAATGGAAGATGCCCAAGCCCCGTCCCCCAAAATAAAATTCCAGAGTAATCATTAGATGATGCGTGCTCTATTTGATCGGCAAAAAGATGAGAACCCGCCACTAATTGGAGTATCTTGATTTCTGGATTGAAAAAAGTGGGGCTATTTTGTACTGTGCGTTGTTGATTTGCTGCCTCAATATTGTATGGTTCTTCTAACTTAAGTTCTAACTCCCCCTTCGCAATCATAATGGTGCCAATTTTGTTCTGATTAATTGCAGTAAAAGCATCCCTTCTAGAAGAATGGTTCTTGCGTGCAGCGCAGCCTGGTAACACAACCATGCACCCATCGTCACCACCAGCCGCGTGCATAACCACAACTGTTGAGTCGGCAGCACCGGAAGGAGGGGGGCCGTTTGCTGCCCAATGGACTGCGGCAATCAAGTTCTCAGCACCATCAGTTGAACCACGGTCAGAAGAACGCTGTGACCCTGTGAAGGCAATTCTACCAGGTGGGACACCACCTTCCCCAGAAAAGGCGAAAGCAATAGCTGCTGAAGAGATGTGCATCGTATCAGTCCCGTGAGTTATGACAACACCTTCCGCCCCCTCTGAAAATGATGTCGTGACTGCTTCTGCCATGTGATTCCAATGTTGAGCACGGATGTCATCGGACCACATATTTCCCAATTTTCTAGTTTCAATTCTAGCAATTGAGAGTAATTCTGGAATCGTAGATATTATTTCCTCAGGTTCAAATCTAGCGGTGACCGCACCAGTCTCATAATCAACTTTTGAAGCAATTGTCCCACCCGTATGTAGGATGTGAACTAGTGGTAAATCGGGGTTGTATTCCACTGATGTAACACCCCCTTCAGTCACTGATAAATTACCTATTACGTCAATTTTTTCAATGGACGACAAAGAATGTGTTGCATTATAGCCGTTCACTAATTTAACAGTCAAATACCCTTCTGAACTGGGTGCTAGAAGGACACCCTCGACTGTTGTGGGGCCGTTCCAAGTAGTTGCTACAAACCTAACTCTGGAACCAACATCAGGAACGTCTCCGACCTCTACCATCACAACCTCGGGTGACGGCTTAGTCCATCAAGACAACGCATCAATTAAGTCAAAAATTAGAATATGGTAACAAATTGGAAATTGGGGAACATATGGTGCCGGGAGCGGGGCTTGAACCCGCGACCTTCGGATGTCTCAGGACATCTCAGGGGAGTGTAGCGCTCACCGTTCTGCCATTTCTGGCTACCCTATGAGTCCGACGCGCCACCAACTACGCCACCCCGGCAGTGGCTCACCGACTTAGAACGCCTCTTTGAACGATTCGGGCTAACTATTGATTTCCATCCACTAACCAGAACAGGCCCTCATCATGCGAACCAATGATATGCGGGTTCTGCTCGGGTGTATTGAAGCAGATGGTCGACATCAGTACTGCAATGCAAGCGGCGCGGGCAGAAGCACGGCGAAAGCAACGTGGAAAAGATGACGGAAAAAAGAGACCTGGTAGAGATTTAGGGGTAGAGAACTTTGACCCTAAAGATCACGTCGAAAAAGAGCGCGCTGATGCCATTTCAATGTGGCTTGTGATTTTTTTTGGAGTCATTGTTGCTCTAGCAATTAGATACCTCCTAATGCCAGGGATGGAAGGGCCGAAAGCTGTACTTTGGTCACTACCTTTGACATTGGTAGTTGTAATCCCATCCCTTCACAAAGTCATCATTCCTGAACCATTCAAATCTCGATATACATTTGGAAATTGGTTCCGTGCTTCTATGCTATATGTTTTCACTTGGCTTGCACTATCATTCATTATCATCAATCCACCAATCGGCGACATTGGAGCCCCTGATATTGCGGGGAAAATGACAATCGTAATTATTGACGGTGAAGATATATTGATTGATAGTGAAAATCTAACCAATGATGGTGACGATTTCATTTTGGATAGAAACGGAAGTAGCGGGGATGCTTGGATGGTCTTTTCAGTTAATGATAATGCAGACCCTGACGCATCCACGCTATTGGTAACCACCCACTATAATGCACCTGGTGAATCTGACGTTGTCCATTTCAATCAAACTGTTGAGGATAATGAAGGCTGTTCTACAATTTGGGATGGGCTTCGATTATCACAACAAAATTCCATTAAAACACATGAATATGATAAATGCGTATCAATTAATCTAGGCTCTTTAATAGAGGGTGAATACCATATCACCGTCACACTTACTGAACAAGGAGACCCGTGGATAAACACCCGTGTAATTGAGTATGATTTGGTAGTGGTATAACTAGCCTAGTTATCGCTTAACAAACGACAGATATTGGAGCACATAGCATCTAGTTGCAAAGTTTCGCCGCCACCTTCCACTAATCTAAAGTCGACCTGTGCTAACATTTCGGTCAATTCCAACTTCTGAATCTCCTCAAGGAATTCTACGTCAAACATTGCACGATGTAATTGATTGATGAAATCAGTTCCAGCAAGTCCGTACTTGTCTAGAACAGTTTGCAATTTACGCCTTGAAGGATGAAAACCATCCCTTTTACAAGAAAGAAGGAAAGAATGTAGCTGCTCAGGGGGTGCAGTTGCAGTGGTCTCGTAAATCAATGCCCGAGTGACATGCTTGTCAAGAGATGCTGCAACTTGTAAAGCGGTAATCGCCTTGCGCAAATCACCAAGGCTAACGTGAATTATTGCCTCTTTTGCATCCTCATCCAGTTTGACTTCTTCGGCATTGGAAATTTGATCAATTTGATGGGCTATTTGATCATTGGCTAGTGGCCTAAATCTGAAGACTGCACAACGAGATTGGATTGGTTCTATCACCTTACTAGAATAATTACATGAAAGAATGAAGCGGCAGGTTTCCGAATACTGTTCCATTATTCTTCTCAGTGCCCCTTGTGCATCTGCAGTTAGAGCGTCAGCTTCGTCAAGAAAAATTACCTTGAATGTGGCCCCTCCAAGAGGGCTCGTCTTTGCAAATTGCTTGACTTTGTTGCGAATACTGTCCAATCCTCTCTCATCACTAGCATTCATTTCAAGAATATTATCTCTAAACGAATCTGCGAAGACATCCCGGGTCAATGCAATCGCCGCAGTAGTTTTCCCAGTGCCGGGGGGGCCTGCAAACAGTAAATGTGGAAATGTCCCCTGTTCAGCATAGGCTTGCAGCCTACCGATTACCGCCGTCTGGCCACGAATTTCATTCACCGATTGTGGCCGATGTTTTTCCACCCACATCTTCGCCATAAGGTCCGCTCCGATACAGCCCTTAATACGGCCGCCGATAACCATTTTGCCTGATGAAACCCTGTCAACTCACAAGAACGGGACCTATGCGTAGCATAGTCCCGAGGGCGAAAGCGGTTAAGACTAGACACTACCTCGCCGGAACGGATTGCCGTAGGGGTTGGGCAAATGAATAGAAAGACGATGACTGCAATTATTTTGGTTTTGACGATGATTACGGTGCCTTGGGCGGGAATGCTTGATGGCCCCGAATTGAAGCCACTGAAGAGTCCTTCATGGACTACTGGAAGTGCTACAGCATCACAGGATACGATGCTAAATTCAAGTGCTGAAAATACAACTCATGGAAATCATCAGAATCTCAATTTATCAAATATTTATGGAGTAGATTCCCCTTTACTATTCTCGTTCCCCCTGATTCAGAATAGTACCACTGGAGGATTTGTACCTGGCGGAGGATCTATTCAAAGCGCCTCTATTACAATCTACCCCACCTCATATCAAACGATGGGTGGTAATCACGTATATGCAGCAATGTTGCACGGTGGTTTTGATGAAGGAAACACTACCTGGCTTAATCAAACCCATAATACAACTTGGCAAAAACCTGGTGCAAATGGAGAACTCGATCGTGACAAATGGGAGCCTCGTTCTTCGATTGGTTCATCATCAACTTCAGTAGTCATCAACGTCACTGCTCTGGCTCAACAAGCTCAATCAAGGCTATCCCCTTACCTAGATATCATCATTTCAATGTCAGGAAATGGTATGTTCACAATTGCGAGTAGTGAGCACCCCACATCCACTAAAAGACCAACTCTTTCAGTCACTTACACGTCATTCCCACCCACAAATGGCAGTATTTCAATTTCTGGACCTGCAAATGGAACGGTGGTAGTTGATAATTCACTCGCACTAAACGCAGATACCACGCCGACCATGACTTGGAGTAATCACGTGGGAACTGGTGTAGAAATGCAGGTTTCTCGTTCGAATGACTTCCGTTCTGAAAATGACAGTGATGACTGGTTATACGACTCTTGGACTGGAAGCGGTTTTTCTTCGAGCGGGGGTAATGGTTCATTTACAGTCCCGTCTAACTCAAACCTAGATGAAGGAATGATAGGATATTGGAGAACACGCTCAACAAATTCAGACCAACTATCTAGTTGGAATTATGGGTACTTCTTACTACCTGAACACGATGTCACAAGCCATTCTAATGGAACTGCTTCCTTTGAACTCTATCACGATTCACTAAACATGAGCAAGGGTACTGTCGAAGATGCATGGCTACGTTCAGGTAGCTCCAACGTAAGTTCAGGGCATAATGAAAACATATGGGTCGGACACTCCAACACCTCCTCTTGGGGTAAAATGAATTCCCTTATCAGAGTGGATTTACCCGATTCTGGACTGCATGATAATGCAACCATTCTTAGCGCTTACCTGAGAATGCGAAGAACCGGTAGACTGGGCACTCCGTGGATTAGTGTTCACGAAATGACTCAAGATAATTGGAGTACAGAAGATGCCACATGGGACACTTATGATGGAGTAAATTCATGGGGCACTGGTGGAGCCTACGACGCTGCTTTATCAGACGCAATCGATGTCCAACGAGCAAACAAATCCGGACCTACTTTTGACTTTGATGTCACATATGCTGTTCAAGAATATCTTCGAAAAGCTAACTCATTAGGAGGATACCAGATTTCAGGAACTCAATGGACCGAAGGTTTAGCATTCATGTTAATGGGCCATGGGCAAGCCAATGAATGGATCAAGTTCGGAGGTGGTGCTGATTCAGCTCAAACATACCGGCCAAAACTAGTCATATCGTATCAATGGGGTGATGGAACTGGGCCAGGAAGTCTTGTCACAGTACAATCCCCACTTGATGGACATGGCGTTTGGGAAGTTGTCAACGAACATAACTTAACAGCTGATTTAACTCCCACACTTAATTGGTCATCTGTAGGACATACAAATGATGACGTTCGAATAGAATTGGCTTCAAACGAAGATTTCACTGAAGGGCCTCTATTCCGCGTAGATAGCCGCGATACAAATAGTGGAATTAATACAGCAGCAGGTAATTTCACAATACCTGAATCATGGGAATTAGATTACGGGGAAGAATACTTCTGGAGAATTCGTTGGGTTGAAGACGGTGATTGGGGAGATTTTGAACAACAAGGAATGTTTGTTTCTACAATCAACTCTACTTGGGTGTCAAACAATACATGGCAGATTCGTTTGCGCAATAATAACGCCTCAAATACAATGATTGCCCCCTACTGTAGAGATACTTACATCGATAACCTAGCCCCCAGTTCAAATAACGACCAATTTGAGTTATCCATTTCCAGCGACCAATATACTCTCTTCGGATGCAATTTGAAAACCCATGCCCTTCCTCACGGATATGCAGTGATTGACGCTGAGTTGAAAATGAAAACGTCTTTTTCATCTGGCACTGTAACTGCCAGTACCTATGAGTTGTTGAATCACCTTTGGACTGAAGATGAAGCCACGTGGCAAAAAGCAAATCCAGCAACCAACTGGTCAGGCAATGGGGCTACTGGTAGCGACAGGGGCCAACTTCTCGATTTTACTTCAATCACATCTACATCCAATTGGGTCACTTGGAATGTTACAATAGGCGTTCAGAATGCAATGCGTTGGAATGTTCCTGTCGATTTCCTAATCTCTGGAGCTGGTTCAGGTGGAAATTCGGCTGCTATGTACGATAAGGAGAATGCTGGTTCAAGTGCTGATTATCCTGAACTTGTGATTAACTATCGACCAGGATCAATGGAAGTTCCAGACCCACCTGAACTAACTTCACCACAAAACGGTGAATGGTCGATATCTGATGGAATGCTGGTTGCTCCAGAACTACGACCAACACTCTCTTGGAATCATACCGGAACTGTTGCCGCTAATGGCTGGGTTGTGGAAATGGATACCACCCCCACATTCAACGGAAACGACTTGAGAGTGGCACGTTCATGGGTCCAAATCAACGACTTTGATGTTGTAAATCGAACCTACACTCCTTCAACCAACTTGACAAATGGAAAAGTTTGGTATTGGCACGTTAGAGGCTCTTCATTAACAAACCAACTCGGGAACTGGAGTAATGATTCTAACTTTGTTGTCCCTAACATAGATAGTGGTTCTCTTGACGAAAACAATTCTTACATTGTCATCAGACCGGGGGCTGCCGTAACTACTGCAGGAATTCCAAATGTCCCAGACACATGGATAAGTAGTGGGACGAATAGAAATGTCACCCACCATACTGCAAGCAAGCTAGTAGTTGGTTGTACATCTGCTGATTGCCCCAAGACATCATTACTTTCATTCCCCCTCAATGAACTGCCACAACCGAGTAATTCTAGGATTGTTAGTGCTGAATTACACCTTTGGCCTTCCATAATCAATTCAACCTCTACGGGGGAACCACCTCGTGTGTCAGTTCACAGGACATTAAGAAATTGGACCTCTGATGCGAATGGAATTTCATGGGATGGAGATTACAACAATTCTGCCACAAATTGGAGTTTGGAGGGAGGCATTGGTAATGGGGACCTTGGAACACTAATTGATGTTGGAAGCCCAGTCACATCCACTAGATTTGACCTCAATGTAACAGAGTTGGTCCATGACGCCGTTAACAATGGAGAAAGCAGAGTGAATATGACTTTACGCTCAGACACTAATGCGTTCTCAGAAGTAGTTTTCTTTAGTGCAAACAACACATGGTCATCTGAACGGCCTTCACTCGTAATTTGGTATCGTAATGGGACTGGAACGGCATCAAGTGCCACTCCATCCTTATCAGCACCCTCCAACGGAAATATCACTTGGAATATCTCAGGCCACGCACTTGGAAGTGATCAAACACCAACACTCACATGGACTCAATCAGGAACCGTTGATGGATATAGATTATTTATCTACAATGACAGTTCAGATGTTCGAGAGGGATACCAAATTTTCGATAGCAGATACGATAGTGGATTTACAGAGTCATCCAATACTCACACTTGGACATCCCCTTCCAATTTCAGTTTCGACTCTGAATACCGTTGGTTTGTTCAAACTATCAAAGATGACATCTACGGTGAAAGAAGCAATTCTTTCACCTTTAATGTACCCAATTCCCTAGGCCATGAATTGAATTCCACCCATGCTCGTTTGCGAGTTATCGAAGGAGGCGCATTAACTAGTCAATCATTACCAATATCATTCGCTGACGCTTATCTCGATTCTAACCAACCAACAACCAATCGGGGAAATAACGCGGCCTTATCGGTTGGAAGGAGCCCCTCCACGTCCAATACTAATTCCAAATCTTGGACTGTGATGGAAATTAATATCTCCACCTTACCAGTTCCTAATCCATGGGAAGTCACTAGTGCAAATATTGAATTGTACTGCTTTAGTTCTTCAAGTTCCAGCACACTTGATGTAGGTGTATTCCCGCTTCTTTCTAATTTTACTGAAATGCAAGCCACACACAACAACCGCAATTCTACTCTACCATGGCCAAGCCCCTATCACGGAGGCTTCATTGACGGCGTAACTGTTGATGGCGTTGGATGGTATTCATGGAATGTCACCCAACTAGTGCAAACTGCACGCCTACGGGGTGATGATACCGTTCTATTGACCTTCGCTTCACCACCCGGAACGACTACGGTGTACAAACAATTCCACAGTTCGGAGAGTTCAGTAGTGAATTCGGATTTGCGGCCAGTCCTGAATATCACTCATCGTATTGGAACTCAATGGCTACCACCTGAGGCAATAAACACTGTCCCGAGTGCCCAATCAACACTTTGGCAATCAGGAGAACCAAGGCCTACTGCACGAGATCCTGTGGTTTTAGGATGGAGCGTGTGCAATATGTGTAATCCATCTAATATCACATCATGGCAGATTCAGTTATCTCCAAATCCTTACTTCTTCCCGGTAACTCATCTCGACTCTAGTGATTCAACCACCTACAATGGAATATTTGATACTACAATCCTCTCGTATGAAATCGACCCGCAGGGAGATTTACCAACGGGATGGTCTAGTTGGCCTGATGCTTGGATTTACTGGAGAATTAGGCCTGTAATTGACAATTTATTTGGAAACTGGACTGACGGAGGAGAATTCCGAGTGCCTGATGATCAAGGTTCAGATGATGGATTAGGAAATCATACCGTTACAATGTCAAGAGGTTCTGTGTTTGAATCAAGTGGATTATTACCAAGTGTTCCTGATACTTGGATCGATTCAACACCTATTGCCGGAACCACTACACAACAAGGAGGAAATACAACATTAGTGGTTGGGAATTCGCCATTCCAATCGGGACAAGAATCAATTGCATTGATTCAATTTGATTTAGGAGAATTGCCCTTCCCCAGCAGTATGTTGGCAACTACAGTTTCACTGCAATTATTCCGTTCAGGATTTACTGCTACCGGAAATGCTGTAGTAGGAATTCACGAATGTTCTACATTCAATGAAACTGACACTTGGAGTAGTTACTCATTTAGCAACAATTGTAATTCAAATGCATCCTCAACAGTAAGCCAATCCTTGAGTGGTGGTGGAATGTGGTATGATTGGGATATTACTAGTATTGTACAATCTGCAGGCTATAACGGAACTGTCTCAGTGGCAGTTAAGACCTCTAGCAATGGATATCTGCAATTCGCTTCTTCAGACGTAATAGGTCAGGGAATTCCATATCGACCAAAATTGGTAATTGGCTACGTGGATAATCTCAATGGAACGCAACCACCATCAACTCCGGTTCTATCATGGCCACACGATCAACAGATTCTCTATACAGTTTCACAAACCGATGACTTCTTGCTGGACTCTCCAGAAAGGCCGGTCCTAGCTTGGAACTATGCTAATGACACTACAGGATATGTTCTGAGGCTGTGGAATAGTAGTAACCAAGGTAACCCTCATATCTACTATTCGTGGAATGCTTCTGGGAGTCAGGGCACCTTCGGACAGAGTAGTTTCACTTCTGGTTGGGATATGGAAGTTGGAGGAGTTTACTACTGGAATGTGCAGGGCATCAACGGTTCCGTCTTAGGGCCGCGTTCTTCGACATGGTCATTCGCAATAGGAAATCCCAATACCCAAGCAATGGGCAATAACATATGGAAAACCACATATCAAGAGGGTGGAGACGTAAGTGAATTTAACCATCCGACTGTTGATGACTCATACATCAACCAAATTAACCCAACATCCAACTATGGCAATGATGAACTGCTATTGGTTGGGGTTAGTTGCGACCCACCAACGGTTGGTGACTGTTACACAATAATTCAGATTGACCTATCCCAATATCCCCTCACCTCAAACGGGAGAGCACACTCCGGGAAACTTATGCTATGGCTAGACACTATCTCTGCACCTAGTTCTAATTGGATAGATATCTCTGCATACGCACTGTTGAATAGTAATTTTAGTGAAAATCAAGTCACATGGATGCAAGCTGCTCTAGGACACAATTGGAATACAATTGGTTTAGGCGCTGGAACTGATCGAGGAGTAATCGCCCTCGATACTGTACGAGTTAGTTCCTCATCAGCAGGCTGGTTCAGCTTCGATATCAGTGGGGCGATGAGTGCTAATTTGAACGGGACAGTCTCCATAGTCTTAATCGGAACTGGACAACAACCACCAACGGGACCACCACAAATTACTGCTAAATTCCATAGTAGTGAGTCAAGTTCAGCATCTCTTAGGCCAAAGTTGGAATTGAACTACACTAGCGTCTTTGATATCACGCTAACTGGTTCAAACACTACAACTGCTGACAACACTGTACAGATGATTGCTACTTTGAAAGATGTCAGTAACACTACTATCTCAGGTAATGTTGAGTGGAATACTGATGATGGAACAATTGACAGCAATGGGCTTTTCACTCCAGATAAAACAGGGATAGTTACCATTACTGCCCGCTTTGGGAGGATAATTGTCACACATACCATTATTGTACAGGCTGGCGTACCGACATTGTTAGTTGGCGGACCATCACAATCAACTATCACTAGTGACGAGTCCGTTGCCATCTGGGTCGATGTTCTTGACGCTAACAACAACCCCGTCCCAGGAGTGACAATTTCATTTGCTGTTACTAACGGCTCAATCGCTCAAGGATATTCACACACTACGCCCGTGGGCAATATCACGTACATGCCATGGGCAGTTGGACAACAGGTGATTAATGTCACTTGGAGTGGTGGTCATCTAACTCTAGATGTTACTGTAACTCAAGGACTGCCAAGCTATCTAGTCATGCATGGTGATTCCTCAATCCCCGCGGCAGAGAGTCGCGATTTCAATTGGACCGCATATGATGCACATGACAACATAGTTACCCCGACTAGACTTCTTTCAGTCAATTGGACTGTTGAAAACGGAAACGTTTCCCAAACGGGGAATTATACTGCTGACAAAGTTGGTTTCTGGAATATCACTATGACAACCGGTTACGGCTTAGCTGTAAGTCAATTGGTAGAAACAACACATGGTGAAATACAAGATCTTGAAGTCACACCTTCAACAAATGCAATTACTGCCGATGAAGAAATTCTAATCTATACTGTTAGAATAGATGTTAGAGGAAATCGACTGAATGTCACGCTCCCTGCCAACTCATGGGTCGCATCTAACGGCACCATATATGGTGAAACTCCTGTTAGATGGGCGCCATGGAATGCTGCGACTCAGACAATTGATGCCACTCTAGAAAATGTCACTTCTAGAATAATTATTTCAGTTGTCCATGGGGAAGTTGTTGGAATAGATATTCGTTCAGGTGACAGTGAAACTTTGATATCAGGAAATGCTGCAACGATAGGTGCGTACAACTATGACCAATTTGGCAATGAGTGGAATGCCGCTATCGACTCTTGGGTAATTAACGAGCCAATGGCTGATCAAAACTGGTTGATTCCCAGTCCATCTTACGCTGACTTTGAAGCAATCGTTGTTGGCCAATGGACAATTACTGCAACCTACCTTTACGGGGATACTGCATTGACAGATTCAATTTCATTTACTGTTGATCCCGGGCCGCTAGCTAGTATTACTCTAACAGGCCATGGTAGCGATATAACTGCTGATGATTCAGTTGCGCTAAACCCGGTAACACGTGACCAAAATTCAAACATGCTTGGCACAGATATGCTACGTTGGTTTATTTGGAATGCCGATATCACACCACAACCTTCAACCTGTATTGATTGGGGCAATGAACTCACCTCGACACTACAGGCGAACAACTTCGTTTGGGATGCTTCAGAAGAGGGCCGATGGCGTATTTGTTCAATATCAGGTGCTTATCAGGCAGTGGTGGAGATTGAGGTCTCACATGGAGTACCTGCAGTCCTATACCAAAATTCGACTGCGAATGAAATGATCGCTGGAGCGACAATTTCAATTCAAATTACTGCTACTGATTCTGATGGGAACTTGTTCCCTATCGAGGTGACTTGGACGGGAAGCCCATCCACAGATTTCACTGACGAAGAAGAAATTGGTAAATATTCATGGCACGGAATATCTGCAGGAAATTACACCCTTGAGTACGCCCATACAGGAGGACTCACAGGAACATGGCCAGTCACTGTATCTCCTTCTTCACTAGAAACTCTAGAGATGACCATTTCCCCTGGGCTAACGGTAAATCAACAAGAAACGATTACAGTTGATGTTAGGGCATTCGACGCGTTTGGAAACGAAATATCTGTACCTAGTTCTGCGGTAGTTTATCACGGAGGAGAACTTCATCAAACAACGAAGAGAACATTTTCACAATGGCAGATATACATGGTTGATGCCGGTACATCTGAAATTACAGTAGTAGCAGAAGAAAAGTACGATTCGGAGCTTGTAATGGTTCAACAGACACTATTTGGATTCTTTGAGGAGGGTGGAACAATCTACTATGTTGCCGCTGGTTTGGGATTGTTCATTGTGGTGGCTTTAGTCACTATGCTAGTTGTTCTGCTAAAGCGGTCTGGTTCTGATGATGATTGGGATGAAGATGAATATGAAGACGAGGAATTTTTCGAAGATGAGCCAGGATTAGAAACTGACGAAATCGTCGAAGATTCGGCTCCCCAAGACGATGATTTGGGTGATGATAGCGGTCAAGACATCTCAGTTGATGAAGATGGCGTAGAATGGTGGGAAGATGAGGAAGGTGTCTGGTGGTACCGATCTCCCGAAATGGATGACTGGGAAATTTGGGAAGAATAGATTTTCCAATCCTAGAAACGAGGTGTCTCTATAGAGACACCTCACATCTCATAATTGCGTATAATTGATGAACTAGAGGGAACTCACAGTGGAGGCCTTGCCATGTCTCGCAACCCTCTGATTCCAATTTTTCTCACCATCATCATGGTGAATTCATTGATTGCAATCATGCAAAAACCCCATTTATTAGAAAATAATCTAGATTTCCATGCTAGTTCTTCGCCCACTCCCAATGATTACAATTACACCGATTTTGGAAATGGTAGTGCTGCAAACTCATTTTGGGTTGGAAGTGATGATTCAGGGATACAAGATACATGGTTAAGTGCATCAGCACCAGATACAAATTACGGATCCGATACAGAGTTAAGGGCCGGATTTTCAGCAAATGTAAGTAGTAGATGGAACACATTATTTGGAATTGATTTGAACAAAGCGGGAATGTTCAACAATGTATCCATTCAATCGGCAACATTGGCATTGTATGTCAAACAACTAAGTGGGCAACCCACAATTCGTAGTTGGATTTGCTATGATAATTCATGGGACGCAACTATTACCGACTGGAACGATTGGAATGTTGGTGGCGCACTTGGCAATCAAGATTCAGGGAAAATGATGGATGAAATCACTATCGTAAATCAGGGGTGGATTGAGATTGATGTTACTGATGCACTATTGACATCATATTATCACTACATAACTGGGGGGCATTCGACATCTTCAATCCTACTTACTGGCGCTGCATGGGGGGAAGAATGGGCATCGTTCCACTCGAGTGAATATACAATTCAGGGGTTAAGGCCACACCTCAATGTCACCTATACATGGAATACTCCAAACACGCCTACTAATAGCATAGAATGGGTCGATGTATTTCCCAAGGCACCTTACAGAATAGATGCAGATAATCAATTATTACTTGAAGCACAAGCTAGAACAGCATGGGGACAAACTGCTAGTGGTGTTGTTTCTTGGTCTTCTAATTATGGCTCAATAGATACCTCGGGACTCTTCACCCCGCTAGAATCTGGAGTCAGCCAAATTAATGCAACAATTGGTGGAGTAACCGGGTCACTAAACCTTCAGGTCACCCCTGGCACACCAGTAACTTTGGACTTAGATCCATTATCTGTAGCACTAACAATCGATGACACTTACCAATTCAACTGGACTATTCAAGACTCTAATTTCAATGAAGTTGTTAGCGCCTCCCCAACATGGTATGCTGATTACGGAAGTATCAATGGAACAGGATTTTACCAACCAACTACAATTGGTCAGGATTCGGTAACGGTAATCTGGCAATCTCTCTATGCCACCGCCGAGATTGACGTTTCTGCAGGCGTTGCTAGTATTCTCTCATTCCAACCAAATTTATCAGTAGCGTCGGGCGAGCATATCCCCCTTGTTTATACAGTCACAGATAGACTAGGAAACCCACTTCAAAATGGGGCGGAAGGTTCTGTATCTTGGGAAGCAGAAAATGGACATATAGATGGTGTTGGGATTTTCACAGGAGATGCAGTTGGAGTCTGGAGAATTAATGCAACTAGCACTAGTGGTGCGGCTGGACATACTTTTGTTGAAGTTACACCGGGAGAATTGTCATCCATTGAATTGGTAGCCCCAAATGGTTCTCAAGCTGCTGACCAACCGGTTCTTCTAATTCTTAATTGGCTTGATGTCAGAGGAAACAAAGTTCCCGTCAGAATACCATTATCTAACTGGACTGCCGAGGACGGAAACTTCAGAATGACACCTGAAGGAGTTGAATGGTTGCCTAGAAGAGAAGGTGATTGGAATGTAGGAGTACATGTCGAAGACCAATGGGCAAATGCTACGATAAATGTTGTACACGGCTCCATTGATCGCTTGCTAATCGCATCAGATACTGAAATTATCAGCGCAGATTCTATTCTAGATTTGCAATTGATGGCTGAAGATTCGAAAGGAAATAGGTGGCTTGTAGAGGGAACTTGGAGTACTATCGAACCTATTGCTGCCCCTTGGTTATCTCAATCAGGAAATTCAGCTCAGTTTTCCGGAAATACGGTTGGGAACTGGACCATTCATGCCGAGTATTCTAATTTTTCATCTCAAATCATGCTAGAAGTTGTGCCCGGTTCGCTAGCCAAAATTGAACTGGAGGGGGATGGGGCACTGATTTCCGCAGATGGTTGGCAAGATTTTGCACCCAAATTTTACGACGAAGATAACAATGAATTGTTCGATATCCAACTTAATTGGACATTCCAGCATAACGGAGAACAATTTGATCGTAGTGGTGAGTTAAGGAGCAATAATGGAATCTGGTACCCTGTTCTTGCGGGCCATCATGAAATCGAAGTTGATGCAGCAGGAGTATTTGCCTCTTTAGGAATTGATGTCGCTCCTGGTATTGCTCACACTCTCAGGGCTCTGCAAACAAATGGTGTCGTAGTTCAAAGTGGAAATATCACAGAAATTCAAGTAAACGCAACGGACCTTGATGGAAATGATTTCGGAACAGATGTGATTTGGACCATACCTCACAATAGTGTCCAATTGACTAATGGCTCTAGGGATGGTGAATATCTCATCCGTGGAATTAGAGCAGGCAACTATGTCTTGCAATTCCAATCGGGATTGGCGGATAGTGAAATCACGGTTATTGTGCAACCTGGCGAAATAGTCAATCTAGAGATTAATATTGTAACTCAGGATGTTAAAACTGGTGAAATAATTGATTTAGAGATTGTTGCTTTGGATTTTGGAGGTAATAATATTGAGATTAATCCTGACCATCTTACCATTTCTAGTTCTGCAGGTAGTTTTGGACATTCATCAGGCAGTTATTGGCAAATGGTAATTGAAAAATCCGGAAGTCAGCAACGAATTCAGGCAAACTATGAATCAGCACAGGGGGAGGCTTTTATTGATGTATCAGCTGATCCATTAAGAGCATTTGGAGACTCTAATTTCGCCACTTCATTGTGGACAGCAATTACTGCTGTAATTCTAATGTTTGTTCTGCTTATATTTTTGCTAAAGAGGAGAGGGAAGGCTGAAAGAGCTGCTTTAGAGCACCATTTTGGTAGTAAAGAAACTAAACTAGAAAAAAGTAGTTTGGACCCTATGTCTGGATACAAGCCTTCTAAGAAAGCTAGAGCTGCTGCGAAACAAGCTTTCAATCAAAGATTCCCACAACTAGGCCATGCAAGTTGGTCAGGATACAATCAAGCACAGATGAATTCTCCTGTAATGCAACAGGACAATCCTGCCAATATGCAAATACAAACGGCCGAAACTCAAGATGTACCAGGGGAAATTACTGGGTTGCAGGCAAGCTCCGAAGAACCACTAGAAGAAGCCCCATGGACTACTGAACAAGTTTGGCAATGGGGTAGGAATCAAGGATGGAATGATGAGCAAATTGCTGCATATGAACAAATTTATGATGAATCAGTTAGAAACCCAAATAGTGTAGAAACTAACATAGAAAATACGGAAGAAAAGCCTGAGGATGATTTACAAACTCAAGAAAGCAATTCAGAAAAGGTTGAAGACGAAGATGTTGAAGAACATGAGGTTCAAGAAAATCATGAAATGAAGCAAGAAGATGTGAGAGAAAAGGGCGTTATGAAAGCGATGCCTGGCACCACACAAGGTGAAGCTGGCTGGTATCTTGATGGGGAGGGTAACCCATCGCGCTGGGATATTGACGATGATGGGCAATGGCATAGGACAGGGTGAAATAATGGTTAGAAAAACAATACTTCTTTTGTCTCTTATAATTTTAATTTCTACCTCTCTTACTCCAAGCTATTTAGATTCAAGAACATTAAATGAATTTACTGAAGGAAAATCAGTCACCACTCCATGCGGTGGGCCAAGCAACACTCACTCAATCACGATTCTACCGCCAGGGCCAGTAACCGTCCCAGCGGATCAAAGTAGGATTTTCTCGGCAACACTCAAAGATGCTTCAGGCAACACTCTAGGAGGAACTCCAGATTGGAGTGTCAGTGATGGAAGTATTAATCCCCAAGGCGGTGGTGATGCAATATACTATCCAAATACAGTTGGCAACCATACTGTTTGGGCATGTGCAGCTGATGCAATTGCTTCAATTCAGGTCATAGTAACCATAGGTGCAACTGAAAACATAGAATTGATAGGAAATAAAAACAATGTTACTGCAGATGAAAACATAGAATTCCTAGTGATGAAAATTGATTCAAGGGGCAATTCTGCTCCTCTTTTCGTCCCTAGCTCAGGTTGGACAATACCTGAAGGTTCTGGACTAAATGTACTTCCTGGTTTTGAAACTACTACGGGCGTATTCGTTCATCAACCTGCAGTTTGGTATCCAGGCCCAATCGGGACATATGAAATACAGGTCTCAGTTGATGGACTTCATGCATCTTGGGATGTCAATGTATCTAGGGGAGTAGGAGTTGATTTAGTAATCGAAGTAGATAGAACCACCATCACATCAGATGAAAACATAGAGTTATCAATGTCTATCTCAGATATTCGTGGAAATCTTTGGTCCGTAGATGGTGAATGGTCGACACTAGCCCCCCAAGCAATGAATTGGCTATCGAATTATTCGGGAGAACAAACCACATTTGATGGTACATTGACAGGTAGTTGGACTGTTCATGCAGAATATAGCGGAATAGAAAACGGCAACATAAACATGTCTGATGAGGTCACCATTGACGTTTTGGCTGGGCGAATTTCACTAGTAGAAATAGAAGGACATGATACAACAATTCTTACTGGCGAAAGATTGGAATTGAATCCAATAGCAACTGATTTGGACGGCAACATAATCGATGATGCTACTTTCAACTGGTCAGTTGATGGTCCTTCTGGATCAGAATCAATTGATGTAAATAATCTGACATTTTCTCCGACTACTAAAGGCCAGCATAATATCCTAGCAGAAGCAGGAGGAAGACCTTCTTCAATTCGAGTGCAAGTAGAATGGTCAGAGCCAATAGACCTCAACGTAACTACGGATGGTGGCGAATGGTATCTGACAGTAACTACTGGTGAGACATTGCCCCTTCATGTGCAAGGGCTGGACGTGCAGGGAGAATGGCATACATACAACCCCATTTGGGAAATTGATGAGAATTTTGGTAGTATAGAAGAAAGTGGGGGTGACGGTGATTATCTGTATCATGCAGAGGGCGTGAATTGGACTCAACTGCATGCCTTCGTTGGAGAAAATGAATTCACAATTCTCGTTTTTGTCACCCCAGGAGTGGTGGATAATCTTGAGATAACTGTTACCGATAGGGGGGTTCAGGGCAATTCTGTTCCTTTCTCAATAAGGGGTTTTGATGTCAGTGGAAATGGAGTTGCAATCCCAGTATGTGATGTCACAGTTACCTCAACCGCTGGAAGTACTGAATGTAATGATGATAGTTGGACGTTATACCTTGATAACGGTGGCGAGCAGCAAATTATCAAAGCAACATTTGAAAATGCAAATGGCAGTGGTTACATTGATGTTCAGCCAACCTTACTAGGTGGCCAATTTGGAAGTAGCACACAAGTTATTGCAGGTGGAGCAATATTGATTGCACTTCTCATTTCTGTAGTTTTGATTGTTGCATATTTACGAGTTAAGCGACTATCTGATGAATTAGATGAGGACGAAGAAGAGGAAGAGGAGGATTATCTGGAGAATCAATATACCTCCGAAGTAACAATGACGCAAAATCCTCCTACCCCAACAATCTCAACACCACCACCTATGGGAATGAATATGCCAGGGTTACCTAATCCTATGATTCCAAAAACTCAAATTGGAACAAAGAAAATCTCACCTACCCCACCACCTCCAGCGTTTATGTTTGGTACTGGAATCGCCTCCAACTCTTCATCACCACAACCAGTCCCAGGAGTTTTTGTTCGTTCTGAATCAAAATATGGATGGGAAGATCCCTCGCATCAAGCAACACCGCCTGGTTATGGATGGGAGCAAATTGGTAGCACTTCAGTTGGAGTAGCCCCCCAACCCCCCCCTCAAGAGATGGAACAAGATTCAAATTCAGCAACGATAGAAGAACCTAGTAAAGAAGAAAATATTGCTTCCCCATTAAGTAATGCACTCTCAATGTTCCCAGAAACATCTACCGAAGAGGAAGAAGATATTGAAGAAGAAGTTGATGAAATCGTTGAGGAAGCTGTCGTTGAGGAAGCTGTCGTTGAGGATGAGATTGAAGAAGTTGTGATTAAGGATGATGACGATATCGAGTCGGGTGATATTTCTTCGGAAAATATTGAATGGGAAGATGATTCAGACAATGATTCTGATGAATCTGAAAAAACAGATGAGGGGAGTGATTGGGATTCTTGGGACGATGAATGGGAAGATAATGAGGAAAACCAAGAGAAACATCCCGAACAAAATGATGATGGAGAGGATATAGAACTAGTCGTTGTAGAATCGGGTCTTGGACCCTGTGCAGAAGATGGCGTAATTCTCAAATCATTACCAGGCACGAAAGAAGGTGAGTCTGGATGGTACTTTGATTCTAATGGAAAACCATCTCTATGGGAGTTTAGGGAAATTGGATGGGAGAGAATTAAGTGAAATCTTAATGATGAATCTTTCTAGTATTGCTCTTCATCATTTGGAAAGTCGCCACTTCTAACGTCATCAACATAGTCATTAATTGCTGATTCAATTTGTTCAGAGAGGTTTAGATAGCGGCGGAGGAATCTGGGGCTGAAATCCATTGTAATCCCCAACATATCATGCAAAACAAGCACCTGTCCATCGCACCCCGCCCCCGCACCAATACCAATTGTTGGGATGCTAATTGCCTCTGAAACCTTAGTCGCGAGGTCTGCTGGAATCTTCTCTAGAACGACAGCAAAGCAACCGGCTTCCTCCAACAATTTAGCATCAGAAATCAACTTTGATGCCTCTTCATCCTCGCGTGCGCGCACGGTGTAGGTTCCAAACTTGTATATTGATTGAGGAGTTAGTCCTAAATGACCCATTACTGGAATCCCGGCAGACAAAATTCTCTTGATTGATTCGACTATCTCTGCCCCGCCTTCTAATTTTACAGCATGACCTCCGCTTTCCTTCATGATTCTAATAGCATTATCTAATGCAGCTTTCGAGTTTCCTTGATATGAACCAAATGGCATGTCTACTACAATCAAAGCCCGGTCAACGGCACGGACTACACACTGAGCATGGTAAATCATGTGATCAAGAGTGATTGGTACAGTTGTATCATTTCCAGCCATCACATTAGATGCTGAGTCACCTACTAATATCACATCAACTCCACCTTTGTCAACCAGTTTGGCTAATGAATAATCGTATGCTGTCAACATGGTGATTTTTTCGCCAACTGATTTCATCTCTTGGAGAGTGTTTGTGGTGATTTTTCTAGCCTTTCCTGCTACAGACATGTACTCCCCTCAAATTGGCGAAAACGCAACTAACCTTCAAGACGACGGAAAGAAGAAAAATACACAAAAAAGAAAATATCAGAAAAAAAATGCGATTTTACCAATATTTGGTTGGATTCGCCCACTCGTCTTCGGGGTTGGACCAACAATATACCGGGTTAGCCATTTCTAGTGGCAACACTCTTTCATGATCATGCTGTGAAAATTCATCGTATTCATCATTTCTAAATTCAGACGCGCTGGAATTCATGACATATGATTCAGCCTCAGAAACAAATTCTGTGCTTAAAATTCCTGACATTGTTGCACGTGTCCCTTCTGGTTGTTGCCCTATCGACATAACAGCAGTATCAGGATTATCTGCTACACCCACAACCCTTTCTAGGAAATCCTCTGCTCTTGATGTGGGTAGGTGTTGATTAATTCCTACTGCTGCAGTTCTAGCTAACGTATCTGAAGATGTGCCAGCCTTCATAACTGCCCCGAATATGAAAATAAAGACACCTATCACAGAA
>CAYNXD010000010.1:0-30522 GCA_964401115.1 uncultured Candidatus Poseidoniales archaeon
CTCAATCAGGATTTTAGCGGTGGAAATTGGTGTTGCATTAATCCATGCAGATTCTATTAGTTCTGTTTGTGTTGAAAGAAATGTAGGTGCCTCAATTACTAATGCAGCGTCATCTTTTCACCTACCGACTGGGTTTTTTTCCATGGAAACATTTTGAACAGCAACTTCACCATCTACAATACAACCATGCATGGATACTGAATCGCTATGACGGACTTCTATTCTTTCATCAAGTTTTTCGAAAAATTTCAGAGTTGTTTTATCCAGATTAGCAAGTACTCTAACTGAAACGCCTCTATCCGAGGCATCATTAGTCGCCCTTAATGCCCCAGTTTTTACAAGATGTAGAATACCATATTTTCCGAGGGCCAACCAAACTGTAACCTCTGAATCATCGATAACTCTCTCCATCGCTGCATGGACATAACTACGTTCTTTCACAACAGTGAATATTGGTTCTTTTTGGGGTGCTTCGTTATGCCGGTATGATAATTTGTTGCCTTTCTTAAATTCGTCTAGATGTGTTTTTATTCTTCTCAACTCTTGTTCTTCATGGTTAATCAGTTGTTTGAAAATTTCTTCAATTTCAAGACCTGCAAATCTCATTGGTTTATCCAAAGTAGACATTACTAAACCTCGTTCTTGTAATCGCTTTAGGGTATTATAAGAATCCATCCTGCTAATTCCAACCATTCTCCCAACGGTGCTCGCCTTCATTGGTTCAGAAGATGACAATAATATGATTACACTAGCTTCTTTTTCATCGAGGCCGATGTCAGTGAGCCTCTCGATTAACGATTCGCCACCCTGCGCCATGATACCTCGCCACCATTCAACCGTTTTGAATCAATTGTTCTATTGAGATTGTAGAAAGAAGCAATAAGGGGCTTATTCATACCACAATCTAATGGATGAGGGGGCTACCAATAGTAAGCCGATCCATATTTGGAAAACTGGCAAGTTAGAATCGAGTAAGGACATACTTGCTAATGAAAAGCCACTCGAATTATCAATCAATGTAGATGGTGAATCTAAGGTATTAGGCATGCTATTAAGAACTCCCGGGGACGATGATGATTTATCTTTAGGTTGGCTACTAGGGGAAGCAATAATCCATTCTATAGAACCAGTGCTGTCAATTACTATAGGGGAAAATCAGGTTAATGTAGAATTAGATGCATCAAAAATAAAATTGTCTGATATAGATTCTAGATCATTTACCATAAACTCAAGTTGTGGTTTATGTGGTAGAGAGAATTTGGATGGTTTGGTAATTCCAAATAGGCTTTCACTTTCTGGTGATAAGTGGATTAAACCAGAAATATTGACTAAATTACCTTCAAATCTTTCAAAATCCCAAAAGCACTTCGAAATTACAGGAGGATTGCACGCTTCAGCAATTTTTGATGAAAATGGAGAACTAATTGATGTTAAAGAAGACATCGGGAGGCATAATGCATTGGACAAATTGATTGGTTCTAGATTAAAGATGGAATCTCTTCCAGCAGAAAGACAGATCCTAATGCTTTCTGGCAGGATTGGATACGAGTTGGTACAGAAAGCAGCATTCGCAGGAATACCAGTTGTAGCAGGGCTCGGGGCACCATCAACCATGGCGGTAGAGGCGGCTAGGAGTGCAGGATTGACATTGGTGGGTTTTCTTAAAGATTACAAATTCAACGTTTACTGTGGAGCATGGAGAATAATGTGAATCTCACCATAAATTATGGATAGCGGTTTTTATACCAATTGCTAGAGGCATTGTCAAAGCCGTAATTTGAGGTGTTGTATATTCGTAGAGATGTAAAAGCCCAATCTCCCACAAAAGAAGGGAGGATAAAAATTGGAAAACCAAAGCAGGTAGCTGCAGGCATCACAGGGGTAAGTAAATCATTTTCAATAGGGTTATCAGAAGCTGGATTTATTAGAACAATGAAGACAATGAGGTCAGTGAATAGATTTGATGGTTATGATTGTCCAGGTTGTGCTTGGCCAGACCCTGATAATCATCGTTCAAGTTTTGAATTCTGTGAAAACGGCGCAAAGGCATTTGCAACTGAAGCAACCAAAAAACGATTGACGCCATCAATTTTATCATCAAAAAGCGTTCAGGAGTGGTCCAATCTTTCAGATATGAATTTAGATAAATTAGGCAGATTAACCAGCCCAATGGTTCTACGCTCAGATTCCAATTATTATGAGGAGATTTCATGGGATAGTGCATTTGAAATGATTGCAGAATCTGTAAGGGATTTGGATGATCCGAATGAAGCAGTACTGTATACTTCGGGGAGGGCATCTAATGAATCAGCATTTCTTTGGGGCACATTAGCTAGACAAATTGGTACTAACAATTTACCTGATTGTAGTAATATGTGCCACGAATCAAGCGGGGTTGGACTGACCTCTTCAATTGGAATAGGTAAAGGAACTGTTACTCTTGATTGCTTTGATAAGGCCGATTTAGTAATTGTAATTGGTCAAAATCCAGGTACAAATCATCCTAGAATGTTGTCAGCATTGGCTAATACTAAACGAAATGGTGGCTCTGTTATCAGCATAAATCCACTACTAGAATCAGGATTAAACCGATTTAAACATCCTCAGGAAATAATCAAATTATTGGGTAGGGGGACGCCAATAGCAGATGCCCATTTTCCTGTTAGAATAGGTGGCGATCAGGCATTATTACAAGGAATTGCAAAAGTAGTTTTGGAAAATGATGGTGTTAATCAGCCATTCGTAGAAGAACACACGGAAGGATTCGATGTCTGGGTTGAACATATTTCATCTGTTAATTGGGATGATATTACCAAACAGTCAGGGATTGAAAAGGAGCAAATAATTGAGATCGGTAATGCAGTAAAAAATGCAAATAATATGATAATTTGTTGGGCCATGGGGATTACTCAACATGAAAATGCAGTTGCAACCATTCAGGAGATTACAAACTTACTGTTAATGGGTGGTCATTTCGGAAGGCCAGGTGCGGGTGCATGCCCTGTTAGGGGTCACTCCAATGTTCAGGGTGACAGAACTGTTGGGATTAACCATAATCCTCCTTCTTCATTTTTGGATGCATGTGAAAGGGAAACTGGAATAATTATGCCTAGATCTCCAGGATTTGATTCAGTTGAATTTATTCAAGCAGCTAGAGATGACAAAGTCCGACTTTTCATGGCCCTAGGTGGTAATTTATTGTCAGCGATGTCCGACACAGAAGAGGTTGCAAATTCAATACGAAAAATTGACTTAACTGTTCAAATTTCAACCAAATTAAACAGAAGTCACCTAGTTACTGGAAATCAGGCTCTAATACTTCCCTGCTTAGGTAGGACCGAAGCTGACCCATCTGGATTCGTATCTGTGGAGAATTCAATGGGGGTAGTTCATTCATCTAATGGGAACCTAGAACCAGGTTCAGAATTGCTATTGAGCGAAGTTAGAATTGTATCGGGGATTGGGTCATCTTGTTTTGGTTCGAGTCCATTTAATTGGGATGAATTATCCAATGATTATGACCAAATTCGTGATTTAATTGAATCAGTGTTGCCAATATTTTCTAATTATAATGAACGAGTGCGTGAAAATGGCGGATTCTATTTACCAAATGGGCCAAGAGATGGACCAAAATGGAGCACAGCTTCTCGAAAAGCCATTTTTCACACTAATTCGATTCCAATTCGAAATACAAAGGAAAATCGATTTATCTTAATGACGGTTAGGAGTCACGATCAGTATAATACCACAATTTATGGAATGGATGATAGATACAGGGGTGTTTACAATTCTAGAAGGATTGTGATGATGAATAGATTAGACATGTCTGATTTAGAAATTAATGAAAAAGAAGAAGTACAAATTACAAGCTATTTCAAGGATAGAAAGATTGTATCTGATAATTGGAAAGTAGTTCCCTATGAAATTCCTAGGGGTAATTTGGCAGCATATTTCCCAGAGGCAAATGTTTTGGTACCATTGGAATCAGTAGCTAAAGGTAGTAACACACCTACATCGAAGTGGATAGAAGTTAGTGTAATGCCACAAGTAAGAGTTAGAAATTAGGTTCTAAGATTTTAACTTAGCAAATCGCTTTAGTTTCTTTTGCTGCTCTTTTAACAAGATTTTACATCTTCTAATTTGCTCTTTAGCCATCTTTGATTGGTCTCCAGAGAGAGGACTTACTCTCTTAGATGACATCCCTTGTTCAAAACATTTGATTGCATCATCGTATCTCTCAACTTCTGCATAAGCAGTACCCATATTGTATAGAGTTGCACCAGTCACGCCAGCAGGATTAACCTGCATTGCCTTATGATAAGCTTCTATACATTCACTAAACTGCTTCAGATAATAGAATGAATTACCTCTTGCGTTCAAAATTCGTACAATCATTTCATCGTCATTTACAAAGGTTGGCAAGGCACGATCAAAACAAGAAAGTGCTTCTTCATATTTTTCATCAGAAAGAAGTGCTAAGCCCTTGTTATACCACTGGACATCTTGATTTGCAATAGAGCTACTATCAATTTTACCAGAACCTATGATTTGATCCTGTGATTCTATATTCGATTGCGTTTCTAGTGCTACCTTAGCCAAATCAACTTCAGGACTAACTTCAGTTTGAGCAATTGGAGTGGGTTCTGGAACATTATCCAAAATCTCCTCTGCTGCAACGATTTCCTCGGGGGCGGTGATTTCTTCTACATTTTCTAGTTCATCAGGAGTTGAATTATCAATTTCTCCCCAAGGGTCATCTCCCCAAGGATCATCAACAGTTTCAGTAACAGGTGTTTCATCTATTTCCTCAACAATTTCATCTTTTTCCTCTTCAACAACCACTGATTCATTATGTGATTCTTCTGCGACATTAACTACGGGTGATAGGGCAGCGTTAGCATCTGAAACTGATTCAGATTCACCCGTCAGTGATGCTATCTTTTGTCTGCATTTATCTGCTGTTGCTTGATCCCCGGCTGAAATGAAGGTTTTCATCATGCCTTTCCATAATTCTGGGTTGTCACGGTCAGTTTCAATTAGGGACCTCCAAGACTTTACAGCTTCTGGATAAGAACCAGTCAATGTAAGTGCTCTTGCCTTAAGCGATGAGTTACTCGGCGTGTCATTATCGGGGATGTATTTGAGCGCTTCATTTGCTAGTTCTGGACCTTCAGGGATAGTTGTGGGGATTTCAATTGCCATGTCAAGGACCTCACCTTCACCTTCTGCAATTGCAATTAGTATTCCAGCAAATGTGGTGCCGCCATCATGACCGGGATCATGTTGCAACAACACTCTCCATGAATCGATTGCGGCAGATAAAGAACCATTTTTGGTGTGAATCTCTGCTAGTGCTGCTGATGCTTTAGTATAATCAGGGCGTAGTCCTAAGGCCGCATCAAAACAAGTTACTGCACTTTCCTCTTGTTCATTTCTTCTGTAGAGGGCGCCAAGGTTGTACCATGATGCAGCATCAGTGTTATCTAAATCTAGAGCGTATGTAAATGCTTCAATTGCGCTATCAACCATCGAAAGTTGTGCCATTGCAGCAGCAGCAATCCTCCATGCCCTTGGATGTTCGGAAGCATCCCCATGCAACATTTCGCGTAACATCTCCAATGCATCTTCGGGGCTACCTTGCTTGACTAATTCAGCAGCATTTTCAACTACTAAGTCTATGTCTATTCCTATTTCTGAGGGCTCATCTACAACTGTTTCTGGGACACTAATGTTCTCAACTACGGGTTCAGGTTCATCCATTGTTTGAGTATTGATTGGGATGTTTTGTTCTGTAGGGCTTCCTTCGGGTACTTTTGAAGCAATATTTGCTAATTCAGTATGTGAGGGGAAAGATCGTAATCCCAAGCGTGCGTAATGTGATGCTTCAGTTTTACCCTGGCGGTCTAGGAGGACCGCTAGATTGGCTGCTGCAGGACCATGATCCGGTTGCATATCTATACACACTTTGAATGCCTTAAGTGCCTCTTCCACTTGACCTGACATTTCGTGGATTACTCCCCTATTGAACCATGCCATTCCATTACTTGGATCTTCAGCTATTACTGAATTGAAAATCTTTAGCGCCTCTTGTTCTCTGCCTTCGGAAACGAGTAGTTCGCCTTTTGATAGAAGTGCATCAACATCCATTATGTCATCCCCGTGCGTGCTAGTATTTGGTCTATTAGTTGCCTTGTCCAGCATTTTTTCATCTTGACTAATGGTAGTCTTATCTTCTAATGATAATTCTTCTGTTGATTGATTAACTCCGGCCTTATCCTTCACCTTGTCGACCAATTCAACACTGGTTTTGGAAACTGCTGACCATGCAGGGATAACATGGTCTCCAATTGTCTGACTCATTTTTTGAACAGTCTGGCCGCCTTTTTCGCCAACAACTGTAGCGGCTTTCTTTACTTCAGTTTCTATTTTAGTTGTTATTTCATTGGCTTTGGCTTTAACACCAACTTTCTTCGGAGGGACCCCAAATAGGCCACCTTCGCAATTGGGGCATACTGGTTCTCTACCACTCAAATCAAGGTCGCAGTGGGGGCAACTGTTGTGACCGTGGTCAGCCATGTGTTCACCTGAACGTCCACCACCACGAACTACGGATAAGTGTTCGCCGTATCCGTATAACTTATGTGCGAGAAAAAATGATGAGAATTAAGAGAAAATTCAAGCAACTCCGCCTTTTACAAGAGATTCTAAATGCTCAATTGAACGTTTTGCAGCAGATGCAACTTCTGAATCACCATCCTCCATTGCCTTAGCTAGAATTGGTACGACAACAGGGTTTGGATATCTAGCCAATATTTCAACGGCCAATCTCCTAATTCCAGGCGATTTGTCATCTACTGATGTGATTACTGCTCGCATAGCATCATCACCAGTGAAATTACTAAATTGCTTCAGGGCAGAAAAACGAACTTCAAAATCTTCATCTTTTAATCCATATGTTAGTAGCGGGATATCTGAAGGGTGTGCGATTCGACCTATCGCTTGGTAAGCATGTTTACGAACTCCTGAATCATTGTCTTTGATGGCTTCAGCAAGTATTTCGTTAGCAATGGAGTCTTCCAACCTACCGAGGGCAGTAACACAACCTCGCCTGACAAGAGGCCTTTCATGCTTAATTCCTTCAAATAGTGAATCGAAATGACCAATCATTACTAATGATGCTGTAGCAGCATTGTGAAGTTCTTCATTGTTCAATAACTCTACAAGCGTAGAAGATCCTGTAGAATCACCAATCATTCCAATAGCCTCTATTGTTTTTATTCGCACACTAATTTCATTACTATCGTCCATCGCCATTTCAGATAATTTAGGCGTGGCCCTCCTGCCCAACCGAAATGCCATTTCAGGGTCTTTTCCAGCCACAGCAACTCCTTCCTGAATTGTCCTATTGATACTAATTATTCGAATTACTGTTTGGATAATCATGAAGTCAATAGATAGAAGAATAAACATGACTAAATTTCGCCCTCCCATGGCAGAAAGTTTTACTCCAGAAACATGTATATCATATACTTCTGACCAATCAAGGAATGAACGAAACAATAAATCTACGCCGAATAGGGCCCAAGTTTTCCAAGTAGTTTCAGATGGTGTGTCGAATATGTCAAAGATAGAATGAGAAATATGCAAAATCATAGGGACAATAAGAATCATCTGAATTGCAGCCAAACCGGCAGTAAATCGAAGGTCTGGTAATCCATCAGGATTTTGATCTTCTATCTTCTTGGCTATTTTGGTCCTTAAACCCTCATTTTGTGCCCATGCTCTACCAATGGCAAGTACCCCAACATAACCAATCCACAAAGCAACAAAACCAATTATCAGTGGGGCAAAAATAGCTGAGATGTAAATAATTCCGTATGCTAGGAAAAATATTGTGTGTCTAGGTAAAGGATTTACTATTCCTACTCCGAACAATTTTGCATAATTTGAGAGGAATTCATCTATGCTGCGAAAGATGTTAATCAACTTCTCCACTGGTATTCCTCAAGTCGTACGCTGATGACCACGCCTTTGATGGTTTCAGCCCAGATAATACATTTGTACCTAATCGCAAACAATTTTTGGGATTCCAACACCTCATTAATGTGGTCGCCCGCCCTAAACATATGCCCCCTGGCTGGTACTTACTATTGTTGATTTGCGCAGTTTGTGGTGCGTTAGCATGGTATACTAGGAATTTTACAGAAAAGATAGAATTTCTAAGGTTGGTGGCTGGTATTGGTATTTGTTCTATGATAGCATTAGTCATTTGGACATGGCAGATAACATAGGTGAGTAAAGTGTCAAAAATTGAGATAGGGATGGATGAAAGAGAATCATCTCTTTTCGGTTCTTATCCGGTAAGGGCACCAGTTTGGTGGGGGAGAAGGGGTGATGAATCACCTCATCCAGATTTGCCAGGGGTATCTGGGCGTTATGTGATAATAATTCATAGGAAGTCATTTAGGAGAATCGAAAAAATATTGGCAAAACTCCTCAAAGCACCAAGGGAATTACGCAGGCCACTAGATGATTTGAACAGTCTTCTATGGGAATTATGTGATGGTCATCGAACTTTTGAAGACATAGTATCGCTAATGGATTCCACATTCAATGAAAAGGTTGCTCCTGCTAGGGAGAGGACAGAAGCGGCATTACGCCACCTTGGCGAAAGGGGATTCATTCTTTTCTCACGTTCAGAATTTGAAGGGGCTTGGCCTACTGGTCCAGGAATAGATCCTGAAGGAATTATTGAACACAAACAAGGAATAGACTCTAACCCAATCAAAGGTGATGTAGTTTGATTCAATTTTTGCTACCACACCTAGCACAGGTATCCTTTCCTTCTTTACACGTTGAGTGACTATAAATTCCACAATCTGGGCATTCAATCCACTTATCATCCAAAGTAAGATGTTGGTCACAGTAACTACAATTCACCTTTGGAAGAGTTTGCTCTTCATGGTTATTTAGGGGGACGGCTTGATTTATTTCAGAATCATCAACATTTTGACTTACTTCATTATTTGTCCCTAAAGTATCTAATGCAGATGCCGTGTTAACAGCAACATCCTCTTTTTCCGGTTCAGGCGTAATTCCAAGACTTCCAAATGCTGAATCTAGATTTGTTTCTTTTTGTTCTTGCATTTCTGGTTGTTGTGTAATTTGATGTGGTGGGGTTTGGTAATTTTGTTGTTGGATTTGAGATAAAAATGCATTTTGATTACTTGCTATTTGATGTGCTTCAATCGCATCATTCTGTTCAGCAGCTTCTTGTCTCCTGTATTCCTGAATTTTATCTTCAGTCCAACCCGCTGCCCTGAATTGTTCATCGGTAAATGAGCTGGGCTGTGTTTGAACTATAGGGGCTTGTTGTGCTGGTGGTTGTGCGTATTGTATTTGAGGGGCAGGCTGAACTACAGAGCCATCATCATCTTCTTCCTCTTCATCATATTCGTCATTTCTTCGTTTCTTTTTGTTAATAGCAACTATCATTCCTGTTACAAAAATTAGGAATAGTAACCCAACTGAACCAATAATCAATGGCAATTGTTCAGTTGTTGTGCCAAAGCCCAGTGATAAGCCACCCTCCTCGTTATCTGTCGATTTGATATTCAAATCAGTATCACTATCCCACATGATTTCATTTTCTGTAGTTACAGTAATATCTAGTGGAGTAAAATCATCCTCGTTAGGGGCTGTAAGTTCACAATTCCAAGTTGCTCGTCTTCCGTTAGGGTCGTTTGTAGAGGGCATGACCTTAACCCATTCAAAGTTAGAATTTTCTTGGTTATCACAAATTACTGACCAAACATCCCCCCCGGAGAAAACAAGTACGAGTTCTTCAGTAAAGGACGAATAACTCGTTGCATTAACCTTGAAAATCATTTTTTGAGAAGGTTCTAAATCGATGTTTTCAGTTAAGGAATGTGTGAAAATTAGTTCTCTATGTGAAGTTACAGATAAAATTACAGTACGGTTTATTGTCTGTGAGTTCCCATGGTTATCATCACTAGCTTCAAATGTTATTGTAAATGATATATTAGTTCCAACCGGGACATCTGAATCTACTTCAATTAGCCATTGAAGTGATAATTCCTGTTGCGGCGGTAGAGGTGTGTCGAACCATTCATTCAAACCTAAACTTTGACCACCGTTAGATAATGTTGAGGTGACGCCGGGTAGTATTGTATCTGCTACAATTCTGATTCTCATAGAACCATCTACTGAATTACCGTCATTCATTAGAGTAAGGGTTACCAATGATAATGAATCAGTTCTAACTTCTATAAATTGATTATCAATTTCTAGTACAGGGCGAGTTATTCTGTCAGTTCTAGCATTAATGGTAAAACTATTGTCAGATTCGAACAAATCGTCTCCTTCACTTGGTCGCACTGAGACGACAATTTCTAACTCGACATTTGCCTCCTCTCCACCTGGTGCAGAGAAGACGAAATTGAACTCTACAATGTGGTTTCCTTCATAACTGGGCGAAAGAGAAATTGGTCCAGAAAGCAATGTGTCATCAACTTCAATATGGTAATCCCATGTAGATGGTATTCCCATGATTTCAACAATTGCATGTTCTGGTCCGTTGCCCGCATTTTCAACTTCAAAAGAAATATGTGTTTGCTCTCCAGGGCTAATAATATTGATATTTGAATTGTTTCGAAGGATTAGATTATGCATCATGGTCACACGAATTCCTGAGAAAGGATTAGCATTGGCAGCAGTACCAGAAATCGTGCTGGTGACGTGAGGTGTCAGTATTGGGGCTGGATCACCAGATTGTGCATTTGGTGGCGCATGAAGTGTCACTAATATCCTACCAGTTTCTCCAGAACGAACTACCAAAATCGTAGAACTTGGTAGGCTAGCATTCCAACCTCTCATGTTACTTTCATCTAGTGTGAAATCAAAAGTGTCTTGACTAGTGGCATTGTTCCAAACTGTAAATGGAATAATAACTGATTGGTTTGGTTCAACCCACCAACCATCTTCAGGGATGTCCTCTTGAGCAACTCCTACACCTGAATTAGATATCATTGATGCAGTAAGATTCACTCTGATAGTGTCTGAAACAGTATTATCTGCTTGGCTTATTGCAGTTACATCAATTGATGCTTTTTGCCCAGGTAATCCATTAGAAGGTATGTCTGCTTGTAGAAGAACCACCGCGTTAGATCCTGATGGAATAGTAACCGTTGGTGGTTGGTTAAATGAAATGTCAAATGTCCAATTTTCCCATTGAATTACAGGGGTGGATGTAATTGCAAAGGTGTCTGAACCATCACCAATATTGCTTAGATTGATTGAGAATTCACAAGAATTACCGGGTAGGCAGTAATGAGTGTGTGGCACTGATTCCCATTTTGGAATGTAATCAGGATCTACCACTGTAGTTATGGTAACACTAGCGCTGCTTGGTGCATAGTTGTCAGATGTTATTGAGACGGTTGCTTGTTGTGACCCTGTAGATGAACCAGGTCCAGGCTTAATTTGTGCTTTAAATGATAAAGATTCTCCAGGTTCTAGTTCTAATGACATGCTTGGGAGAATTGTAGAACCAGACATATGGACAAACTGGTAATCCCAATCATTTGGTAAGCCTGAAATTGATGGCGAGAATTGGTCAGTAATGTTACCATCGTTTTGAATTGTCACAACATGGTCCGCCCAATGACCTCTACGTGCATGACTATCTTGTCCATTACTAGTCATTTGAACCATGTATTCCTCAGGCCAGGCCTTTTCATCATAGATAATCACCATGTCATCTAGCCAGTATCCCTGTGCATTGTCGGAATTATCTGAAATAAACCTGAATCTAAACTGAGTTTGTTGATTCAGTGTTTGAGTTGGTATGATCATGCCGGGGTCAAGTGACGGCGAGGTTCCAGGCGTATTGGCTTCATTCTGAATCAACCAACTAACACCATCGTTAAGATTGGAATCTGGGCTGGCTGTGAATGAGAATCCATTGTTTACTAAATTAACCCAACTATTACTACTACTATCTCTAAACTCTAGACGAATGCCATCACCAGATGCAACAGATCCCGTATAGAAAAAAGCCAATTTGGCATAATTATTAGGGGATTGATGGGCATTTGAATAATCGAAAATAGGGCTAGTTAGGGAACGGTCCCAATTGGCTCCATAACTGCTGCTAGTTCCTCCGGAGCCGACATTAAATGCAGAACCTGATAGTGAGATTGAGCTATCAACGGTCCATCCCGGGGCTAAACTCCATGAACCTGACCCAGTTCCAGAATTATCACAATTGAAGTAATATTGCCCGATTGCCAGTGATCTAGTGAATACATCATTTCCATTATTATCATCAGTATTGTGTAGTGTGGTGGCTACTAATGTATGGTTGCCTCCATATTTGGGGGCCCATGTGTGGGTTGCAGTTGTGCTAGAACCCCCATTAATAGAATTCAAAGTCAATGTCGTGTTTAATATTTCAAATCCACTATATTCGTTATGTAATACTACCAATCTCATTTGGAATGAGCCGGATGGATTGGAGCCGATATTTTGAACTGTTATTTCAATTTGAGATGAAACGTTTCTCATTCCGTCAATCACATACAAATCTAGTGGTCGAGTAAATCCGGAAGAACTAGGATCATGGCTTGACAATAGTGCGTATTGATTTTGGTCAGATGAACTAACGTAAGTCATATCAAAACCACTGGGTATGACATCAATTCCACTGGCAGCCTCAGCCTCATCAAAAAGTATTGATGTGGCTACCCCTGTGAGGCTAAAAGTCATCATCAATATTGCAACAAATAATGTCGGCCTTATCGACGCTAGTCTCATGTTCCTCGGCGGCATACCTTCTGCTCATTATTTGAACTAGTCGGTCTTTAGGAAATATCCTAAAGAAATTATTCTGATTCATCGTTATGTATTCTTAAAGCCTCAATTCTTTTCTCTCTTTTGATGCTGGCATAGTATATTCCTAGTGGAAGTGCCAACACCATTACAAAGCAACTTATGAGTGCAGTTAGTGACCAAATTGACTCAACTAATGGATTTAATTTGAACTTCTCTACGTTGGTCAATGAATTATCAACTACTGTGGCATTCATGGTTAAAGCAACACTGTCTATAGAATTTTCACTTGATAATTCGATCATCCAAGTCACATTCTTATTAGATCGTTCAAGTATCATTTCAGCCTCTTCTTCAGCCTCTGTTAAATTATCAGCTCTAATAGTTCCCAGGCCAGAAAGTGGTAATTCATCGGATAACAATCCCCGAATTGAAACACGCCCTGGTTCCTCAATGAATACTGAATGAGTAAAATCAAATTCACAAGTATTTATCATTTCAAAATCTGAGTTCGGCTCTAAGCAATTGAAATTTACAGCATCTTCATCCCCTAGTGATTCGTCGCTCCACCATCTACTACCACCACTAGTGATTGTTAGGGTGCTATCAGCTGGCGCTCCATCAATGGTTACGTTTATCCAGGATATGTTGCCATCGGAAAAACCAGTCCATACTACTTTATTTTCAGTATTATTATCTAACGAATTTTCAATTATTTTTTCATTCATTTGTGTTCTATAATGGTAATATTCCGATTCAATTGATGCAGAATAGATTGAATAACCTAGTACGATAATTAGAGTCACAGACAGGCCTAATAATGTCCGCAATAGATTAGGGTTGCGAGCGAGTGCCTTCTGCATGTAATGCCCGAACTAAACTTCCCGCTTCAACTTGATGCAATTCTGCTGAATCATCTATTGCTGAATGGTGTCCCCCCTAAGGGGGGACGAGTGCGTTATATATGGCGGGCCGGTCGGCGGGACGCTTAGGTCTTGTACATGACGACATTTCACGACGTTCCAGCTAATTTGCTAATGCCTGTATTGGCAGATAGGCTAGCGCAGACCAACGAAATTTCTAGACCTGATTGGGCACTACACGTGAAAACGGGTGTTCATCGAGAAAGACCTCCAACTCAGGAAAATTGGTGGGAGGTCCGAGCAGCTGCAGTTCTACGTAAGGTTGGGATGAACGCACCCATAGGAGTCAATCACCTCTCTCAAATGTTTGGTGGTTCTCGTGATAGGGGCAGTAGTCCTAACCGTGCTAAGGCAGGTTCCAGACATATTATTAGAACGGTATTACAACAATTAGAGAGCGCTGGTCTTGTTGAAGTAAAAACTAACTTAGCAGGCACTGTTAAACTTGGAAGGGGATTAACGCCTTCTGGACATAAGTTGCTAGACGAGGTTGCACATGAAGTACGACCTATGGCGGAGGAAATAGCGCCAGGTCTTTCAAAATACTGAAAAAGTGGTGGGTATAGGTGTCAGAAATCATGTCTTCAGATGATTCCGAACTCGAACGGATGCGTGCTGCCCGGCGTGCAGAGATTCAAAATCAGATAGAGGCTAGAGCTGATGAGCAAATGAGATCAGAGGAGCAGGACGCTGCAGCTAAACAGGAGGCTTCAGATTTATCCGATGCTATGAGGGTGATTTTAACACCAGAAGCGCGTCAGAGATTAGCAACAGTGGAACTAACTAGAGAAGAGGTTGCTTTGGGTGTAAAGCGACACCTTGTTAATTTGCATAACGAAGGTAACCTAAAAGTTCCAGTAGATGACCAGACATTGAAAGCAGTACTATCTAGGTTGAATTCCAATCGTAGGGATTCCACCATTCGAAGGATTTGAGGTGATAATTTGGCAAGAAATAAACCCGGACCAAAGAAAAAGAGGTTGAATAAGGTTACCAAGACCAATCGCAGGGTACCTGTTTGGGTTATGCAGAGGACTGCAAGGAATTTTACTAACCATCAAAAGAGGCATCAATGGCGTAGAAGTAAATTACAGAGGTGATTTGAAAATGGCAGACTCAAAATTATTCCACGGTACTAGACATTATACAGTACCTCTAAGGGCGGCTTGGGCTTGTCAAAGAACTAAGAGAGCCAAGCGTGCAGTAGAGGTACTCAAGAAATTCGTTTCTCGACATATGAAGGTTCAGGATGATGAAGAGATTTGGATTGACCAAAGTGTAAATGAGGAAATATGGTCACGAGGAATTCAGAAGCCTCCACGTAGAGTACATGTAATAGTTGATAGGGTTGATGGGGATGATAGAATTCAAGTTCTACTAGATGAGGCTAAATATTGAGGTTTTATTATGGGCAACATTAGACCTTCATTCATTAAGATAAGAGCAATTGCTCTGTGCGAAGAATATCCTGATCAATTTAGTCCTAATGAGGGGAGGCCAATTTGTAACTGCCCACCCGTTCACAAATGCAATGATTGTGGTGAAGAAATGATTCACGACGAAAATCGCCAATTATGTGAGAATTCTGACGGTGATTCCAAGTGCAAAATAATGCATAATTGTCAAGATTGCGGACATAAAATGACTTACAAGAGAAACCAAAAAAAGTGTAGTAAGCAAGGTTGTGAATGTAATAAGTTCTCCAGCCCTTATAGTAAAAACGGATTTAGTGATCCATACCAGCCACATAACAATGCATTCGATCATAACAAGAAGTTGGTTGAGAAATTTACTGATCTAGTTGGGGAAGACGGTAAACTCGTTAACAAGAGGATGAGGAATTGGATTGCTGGTTATATTACTAGATACAAGCAACGCCGTGTAGATTAAACGAGGTGGAGTGCCTGGACGGGCAACAATTGGAATTCGTTTGGATGCATGAGCCACCATACGTTAGGCATCCTTCTAGAAAAATAGTAGAAGAATTTTTCATTTGGTTAGGTGATAATGGGATTTCAAAGAGAAGTATCCCAATTCCTGACAGAGTTAATGGCGGTTGGATATTATTCATTTATCAACCAGTCGATAAGAAAATTATAGAGAAATGGTCTCCTTCAAGCGAGGGTGAATAATTGTGGGTAAAAATCAAAAAATACCACTCCCAGAACGTTCATATCAACTAATAGTTGTACTAATTGAGCCAGAGATTCAAGGTAATGTGGGTGCTGTTGCAAGAGCAATGTTGAACTTTGGTTTTGATGAATTAAGGATAATTTCTGAAGATGGATTTATGTTTCAAGATGAGGCATTTGCCAGATCAAAGCATGCCAAAAAAGTTCTATTAAAATCAGATATTTTTCTAGATTGGGAATCATGTATGGAAGATATTTCACTTGTTATTGGTACTTCAGGTAAAAGAGAATATGGTGAAAAGATATCATTCAGACATTTTGTGATGCCTGATGAATTATCGGCCCGTTTATTAGATGTAGAAGGGAAAGTGGCTCTAGTTTTTGGTCGTGAGGGGGTGGGTCTTCTAACAGATGAATTACACCTTTGCGACATTCTTGCTACAATTCCTACATGGGAAGGATATCCGATTCTAAATTTAAGTCATGCAGTTTCATTGATGTTATATGAAATGCATAAACAACTTTGCAAAACAGATATGGGTAATCAGGAGGGGTTGCCTAGAACAATTCAAACTAGTAGGTTACTGGATCCTGAATTGAGAAGAATGATTAATCAGGTTAGTGATGATTTAGCAGAAATTGTCAATGTCCAGGAACATAAAAGACAGGGGATTGCTGAAACTCTAAAGAGGGTAATTATGAGGGGTATGCCATTGGATGATGAGGCACATAGAATTTTAGGGGTTTTGAAACAGTCAAGAGCTGCATTGAATAGAACGCCAAATGAAGAGAAATAGCCAAAGATATTCAAAATTAGATATTAATTTCATCTTCAACTTGAATATATTCTGTTTTGTTATTACTAAATAGAGCAATACCTCCACTTATTGAAATTATCAGAACCCCGATTCCTATTGTTATGAACCCACCACAAATTGCGGCAGTGTATTCGTCGACCTTGGACTTTTCACCACCCGCCCCCTCTTTAACGAATAGAACCTCATCGGTTGTATTTAGTGTAATTCTACATGGACAATCATAGGTTTCAAATGCCCCATATTCAACCCATTCATATTCGCAATCTTCCAATTCGTTTCTATTAACATCTTCACATCGCTCTATATTGAATATATCAGTTCCACTTTCGTCAATAATTGATATATTGCTTATCAAACCACCCTTTTTTATGAACAATTCATATGTTTCATCAGAAGGAAGTGGTATCAATTTATCTTCTGTTGAGTTAACTCTCCATTCAGCATTTTCTTCTGGTTCAAGATATACTCTTTCAGCGGTAGGTCCTGCGTATACTAGTAATGTTAAACCTAAAAGAATAATAATCCCTCCAGTGGTGATAATACCTTTGTTCACAGACTTCCCTCCAACATATCACAAATGAAGTTTGAGTAATTATTAATCTAGAAAGTAGTATTTACTCTTTAACTAGGGTCTCCAAGAAGCCCATGATTTGGGGGTTTCTCTTACATGAAAGGCCACTACACGCAAATCATTAGCATATTCAGTTTTAATGTGAGGGGATACTTGTTCAAATGCCCACTTGGCTAAATTTTCTGCAGTTGGTATGAATGGGACGATGATAGTTCGATGTTCATCACCTAGTAATTTTAGTGCATTTATTGCTTCTGAATCGCCATCATATACGATAAATGAATGATCGACAATGTCGTGTATTTGTTCGGTAAGAATCCTTGAAACATCTGAGAAATCTATCAACATACCCTCGTCAGAAGTTCCCGAGTAGGTGATTACATCACCCTCAATTTCTACCTCCCATCTATATCGATGGCCATGCATATGGCAGCATTTATTCTTGTGATTTGGGACACGATGCCCAGTGTCAGTTTCTATCCATCTACGAATTCTAGTAGTCATATTTTTACCCCCTTAAATTTTGATTCCAATTCAAGAGCATGTGAGAGTACTTCATCCCAGGATTTAACATATTCAACAGGATCTTTCTTTCCTACAGCATGAAATGCCAAAATCCTCTCGATATCGGCTCCTGAAGTGCCCGCAGAGCGTCCATTATTGTCTGGGTTGTATGATGTATTGGTATTGGAAAATATAGTTTCAAAGTCAAGACCTAGTTTTTCGATTGACTCCTCTGCGTCTTTCAAAATTGTCACTTTATCTCCATTGATATACGGGAGAGTAAATGAAATCAAATCTGAATCCCAATTTCCAATTGAAAAGGCATGCTCCAGTGATTTGTAGAACTCAGGCCTACAATCGGGATAGATTTCATGATCACCCGAATGGACACCCAATGCGATTTCAACATTTGACTGTGAATTGATAGCAATTGATAGTGCGTGTCCATACAAAATTGAAGAAAATATTGCATTTCTATTGGGGACAACAGTCAACTTCATCTGCTTTTCTTCATAATGTCCTTCTGGGATTTCCATGTTATGATTAGTTAATGCTGAGTGAAATGAGGACATCGCTGAGGACAAATCGATAAAATGATTTTTTACACTGTAACCCTTATCAGAAAGATATTTCAGATTATTTTTTGCTCGTTCAAGTTCAATCAGGTGTTTCTGTCCATAGTTGTAAGAGATGGTATGAACTTCATACCCTTTAGCTAATAAATGCAATAACAATGATGTTGAATCCATACCTCCAGAAAGTGCCATAATTGCAACTTTTTTGGACATTAATCGACACCCATCCATTTATGTGTTTGAAGTGAAAGACACCATTCTGGATTAGACTTGACTAGTTCAAAAGTATCGTTGAAATTATTTCCATTCCATTCAATATCCTTAGATTCATCATAACAAGGCTGAATGTAGTGGTGTCTAAATCCATTTTTTAGTTCATCATACATTGATAGGTTCTGTCCAACCCAAACTATCTTCAGTTCATCACCAATCCTTTGTCTAATATTTACAGACGGATACAACTGATCTTTAGGAGATACACAAATCCAATCTAGAATATCATCTTCAAGTTCAATAGTACCATTTGTTTCAATTGACAAATAATATCCCAATGGCCTAAGGACGGATGAAAGAGTTTTCAAATCTTGTAATGCGGGTTCCCCACCTGTAAGAACAATCCTATTGCAATCCCATTCGCCCATATTAGCAATCATTTCCCTAAGGGTGATGTTTTCCCATTCGTCAAACTTAGTGTCGCACCATTCACAAGCTAAATTACAACCTCCGAATCTAATGAAAATTGTTGGTTTTCCTGAATGGTAACCTTCTCCTTGAATTGAATGGAACATTTCAACTACAGGGAATTGATGTTCTAGAGGATCGTCATTATTCGGACCTTTTTCAGGTATTATCGACTCATCAATTATTGGCACTATTGGAAGAGCAACTAATTCCCTTGTGTCGTCTTGCATCAATTCACAACCATTAATTCATGATAAAGGGGGACTACGAATAAGTTGCATAATTTCTGTACGTGCTTCTGATTTATCGAAGAAAACCCCTCTCATTGCACTGGTAGTCATAATTGAATTTTGTTTCTTCACTCCCCTGCACTGCATACAACCATGAGCTGCTTCAAGGATTACAGCACAACCTAGAGGATTCAGGTGTTCCTCCAAATCATCTGCAATTGATTTAGTAATTCTCTCTTGATTTTGCAGCCTTCTTGCATGAATATCAAGTATTCTAGCAAGTTTGCTAATTCCAACTATTCGATTTGTTGGGATATATGCAATATGGGCTCGACCGTGGAAAGGTTGGAGGTGGTGCTCACAAGTGGAATGGAATTCGACATCGCGCAATAGAACAATCCCATCATATCCTTCGGAATTAAAAGTAGCATCGAGAATTTCGCTGGCATCTTTGCTATACCCAGAAAATAATTCTTTGAATGATTCAATAACTCGTTGTGGTGTATTTTCCAAGCCTTCTCTCAATTCTCCCTCGTCACCTTCTATATAACGAGTCAATGTCAATATGGCTTCCTCGGCCTCCTTCCTATTTACCAAATTATTCACCACCAATTCTACCATGTCTTGTATCTATGGTATCTAGTTGATCTAGCATCTTACGACAAGCAGTTCTAATCGCATCAGCAACACTAACGAATTTCTTTTCATCACCAACATGAATTTTCAAATCTTCAAGTAATTCTGCAGGCATGTCAAGACTTATCTTGGGCATAATTTCGGGCATTAACTAAATGGTATAAGTATTACTGTGGTATTACCTGAGTAATATTATGACAAGCTTTCAACTAAATCTTCCCTATGGAACTGTTTTGCGGCCCAAGTCACTGCAATTATAGCGTAGATTAAAGATGAACCAAGCCATAATGCCACATGTGTGATATCGGTAATATCTAGGAGCGCTTCTCTCATAGCCAAACAAACATTGAAAATTGGTGCAACAAACCACCACCATTCAATACCTTCAAGATTAACAAATTGTGCAAACATTGCGGGGATAATAAAGGCAAGTACAAACGGACCTAGTACAGTGCCTGCTTCTTTTACAGAGTGTGCTCGTACGGACAGGGCAAGTTCAATGGCTACAATAAATATCGCGAATAGTAGTACGGATAGTAGTAGGCTGGCTATTGACCAAATAGAAAGAGAAGGAATTCCAAACGTCTCGGGTGGCATCAAAAAGGCTAATGCGAAGAGCAAACCAACCAATTGGAATAGTACGCTGGTTGCAGCTACTACGCCAACTGCAACCCATTTCCCATATAGTAATTCAACTCTCCTTGCAGGCGTAGATAGCAACGCTTCCATGGTCCCTCTTTCTCTCTCTCCTGCAGTTAAGTCAATTGAGGGTTGAATGGCAGAAGATGCCACCCATATTGCAACAATCATTGGAATGAACATCGAGAGTGCCAAACCGGCTGATTGTCCAGATGTTGCAACATTGGCATCGTTAGCACCATCCCAGTGAATTGGGTCAAGTGCTTCCTCTCTAGTTAAATTAGCTTCAATTAGAGTTTGATTAATTATTTCAGATTCCCAAATTTGTATGACGCTAATTACTCGATTGAATCCTTCAGAAGATAACTCGGATGTGGCGTCATATAAAACAAAATAATTCCAAGATTCTGTTGAATTTGTATTAGTTTGAAGCAATCGCAATATTACGTGAGGGTTCCCGTTTCTGATTCTTTCACCATCAATTTGGTTATCTGAAAGGTTTTCTAAATCATTATCTAGATTTACTATGGAATAGTTTAGTTGTGAAGAATTAAATGGCTCAATTAGATAGACAGGCAATGATTCATTATTAGCAATCTGAATTTCAAGTTCAAGTTCATATTGATCTAATTCAGCCATTTCACCCTGAAGAAATAATGGTAAAGCGATAAAGAAAATTGGAAAGATTAGTAGTGGAACAAGAACTAGTGCGACAAGTGTCCGCCAATCTCGAACAAAATCGAGTAACTCCTTTGATGAGACGGTCCAAATTCTAGATGCTGATTTTTTCAAGTCACTCATCTCCTTTGGGTGTTTTATTTCTTGTAGTCAATTTTGACCAGAATTGTTGAAATTTTGATTCTGGTTCAGGGGAATCGACTTCACGACTTTCATCTTGGGTTAGTGAAACAAAAGCATCTTCAAGTGAGTTAGTCCCAGTTTCAGTCATCAATTCTTTTGGGCTTCCATCTGATCTCAAGGTTCCATTATGTATGATTACAATCCGATCGCATACTTGTTCGGCTTCATTCAATTGGTGAGTGCTATAAATCACAGTTCTACCATCCTCGCCTAATTTCCTTACTAAATCCCTGACTCTTCTAGCAGATGTCACATCAAGCCCCCCTGTTGGTTCATCCAATAGAATAACATCGGGGTCGTGAGCAAGGGCACGAATCAATGCAGTTTTTTGTCGCATTCCGCGCGAGAAACCCCTTGTTGGTCGTTGTAGTTCTTCTTCAATTTCCAAGTCCCTAGCCAATCTTACAGTACGATTCCATGCCTGCTTATCTGGGATATTGTTTAGCCGAGAATGGTAACGAATATTTTCCCATGCAGTTAGTCTCGCGTATAAACCTGTAGATTCCGGAACAACACCAAGATTGCTACGTACTTCATGTACAGGTTTTTCAACACCCATTTTATCGATGAATACAACACTCCCTTGACTAGCCTTGTACAGGCCACATAGTAATCTGAGTAGGGTGGTTTTTCCAGCGCCATTACCGCCAACTAGTCCGACGATATCGCCTCGATTCAAATCTAGTGTTACTGACTTCAAAGCCTCAACATCACCGAAATTCTTGCTGACATCTCGTACAGAAAGAAGAGTTCCGGACATTGTAAATCACTGGCGGCTAGCAGCTACTGCTTTTCCTAGGGAGGGGTGTGCTTCATCAATTCTACCTGCCCTAGTAAGTAGTTGTCCGAGGAGTTCCTGAACTTCAGTTGAAGGTATCCCCAATTCTATCATGTTAGCAATAACGCTTAGACCCCCTTCAATCGAACCTGCATCAAGATAAGCATCATTAGTAATTGTACCATTTATTCTCAAGTTTTCTAATGTTTCTTGTAGGAAAAGTGCTTCATTTTTAATGGTCTCAGCAGTGATATTATTCTGCGCAATCAAGTTGTTGATGTAGTTGTGCATGACTCCGCGACCGCACATCCTTTTTTGACGCTTACGAAGTAAGAAATTAAATTCTCTAGGATTATTTTTCAAGTAGTTCCACAAGTACTCCTCCTGTAGATTTTGGATGGACAAAGGCAATCTTAGTGCCATGTGCTCCTGATTTAGGGGAATCATCTATCATATCAATCCCTGAATTAATTAGTTCTTGTATGGTCTGTTGAAGGTCTTCAACTTCAAATGCAATTTGCTGAATTCCTTGTCCGCGTTTTTCTATGAACCTACCAATAGGAGTATCTTGAGATGTAGGTGATAAAAGTTCTATACGGGCTGGGTCTCCTTTTTCCGTTGAAAGAAATCTGATATTTACTCCTTGTTCATGGTTTTCTTCATCATTGCCATCGGATAATAGGCCTAATAATTTCCAAAATTTTTCGCCTTCATCTAAGTTATTTACTGCGATTCCTATATGGTCCAGTCTAATTTTTGACATATTTTCACCTCAAAACCCACTAGGTGCAACCCAGGTCCCAAATGCTGCTTTTAGAGAACTCATTATTTCGCCAACGGTACAATCTGATTTTACTGCTTCTAGAATTGCTTGCATCGTATTCCCATTACCTAATGCTGCAGAATGAACATTTTCTAGGGCGGCAATAACTAGGTCATTATCCCTTCTTTTCCTGAACTCAGCTAGTTGATTGCATTGAGATTCACTAAGTGCCGGATCGACTTTTTGACCAATCATGTTTTCATATCCTACACTATCGCTGGCGGTATTTATTCCTACAATTAATTGATCACCTTTTTCTTGAGAAACTTGGTCATTCCATGCCGATTCATGTAAATGCCTTTGTTGGAATCCCGATTCAATAGCCCTCTGTGCCCCACCCATTTTTTCAATCTCATCAATCAGTGACTTCGACCTTTCATATATCTGGTTAGTCAATCCTTCGACATACCATGAGCCTCCAAGTGGATCAACGACATTCGGGACTCCTGTTTCATTCGCTAGTATTTGTTGTGTCCTCAATGCAATTGTTGCGGACTCGTCTGTAGGGAGTCCAATTGCTTCATCGAATGAATTAGTGTGTAGTGATTGGGTCCCACCCAATACTGATGATAATGCTTGATATGAAACTCTAACTATGTTATTCAATGGCTGCTGAGCAGTAAGTGTCACACCAGCGGTTTGCGTATGGAATCGTAAAATTGAAGATTTTGGATTTTTGGGAGAAAATTTCTCTGTCATTAAATCATACCATAACTTTCTAGCTGCCCTAAATTTTGCAATTTCTTCAAAGAAATCATTGTGGCAACCGAAGAAAAATGATAATCTTGGTGCAAAATCATCAACATCTAGTCCAGAATCTACTGCTGCACTCACGTAACCTAAAGCATTAGACAGGGTGAAGGCGAGCTCTTGAGTTGCGGTTGCGCCTGCTTCTCTAATATGGTAGCCTGAAATGCTAATTGTATTCCAATTGGGTGCATTGTTTCTACACCAAGACATTACATCAGTAATCAATCTGATAGATTGCTCTGGCGGGAAAACGTAGGTGCCGCGAGCGATATACTCCTTTAGGATATCATTTTGGATGGTCCCTCTGATTTTAGACACATCAACCCCATTTTCTTCTGCAACTGCAACATACATTGCCAATAAAATTGATGCAGGTGCGTTAATTGTCATAGAAGTTGATACAGAAGAAATATCTATCCCATCAAATAATGCCCTCATATCTTCTATGCTATCGATTGCTACTCCAACTTTCCCAACTTCACCCAAAGACATCGAGTCATCTGAGTCAAGACCTAGTTGAGTAGGCAAATCAAATGCAACTGAAAGACCAGACTGACCTTTATCGAGCAATGATTTGAAACGTATATTGGTCTCCTTAGCGCTACTGAAACCTGCATATTGTCGCATAGTCCAAATTTTACCTCTATACATGCTTTGATGGATTCCCCTTGTATAGGGTGGTTCTCCAGGGTCAGCTAAGGCATCAAATTCAGATGTTTCTAAAGTTGGAACATCAGGAATCGGAATCCCCGAGCGAGTAAAGAAATCTGTAGATTCATCAGACATGCAATGACCCCCCACGTATAGTACCGGAGAGCGGGATGAAATCAATCATTTCGGTCGATTAATGGTGGTGGCCGCCAACTCCGTGGACATGGCCATGTGCCAATTCTTCTTCAGAAGCATCCCTAACATCAATTACTTCAACATCAAATTTTAGCGCCCTACCTGCCAATGGGTGATTGAAATCACATTTTACATGAGTGTCTGTAATGCCAACCACTCTGAAGGGGCCCATCTCAGACATTAGAGTCATACCCAATTCTATTTCCACCTCATCTGGAAATTGCTCTGCTTCGATATCGACTACCGCATCATCGCGTAGCTCACCATAAGCATCAGCCGCCATAAGGGTAAATTCCCGCTTATCGCCAACCGCAGCTCCCATCATTTCCTGCTCAAAGCCTGGTATCATATTTTTATGTCCGACTAGGAATCCAAGTGGATCCCCTCCATGACTGGAATCGAACTCCTCACCATCTTCAGGGAATGTTCCCCGGTAGTGTACCATAGCTACTTTATCATTTTCAATTGTACTAATTTATCTCACCTTCCTATATCCTTTTAGGACTTTAATCATACGTTCTGCAACATTATCAGTTATTATTTGATCTTCTAACTTTTCTTCTACAAATTCTATTGCAGCATGGATGCCTTGCCTTTCTCCTTTAGCCCATGTAGAGCCTAAGAGATTTGCGCGATGCTCCTCCATCACATTTTCCTCATCCATTATTTCCCTAATATCAACCTTGAACTCCATATATTTACGACGGTTTAATTTCTGAATTCTCTTTGTAGGTGGTGCAGCAGCTCTAGCCTTTCTCTTTTTGGCCATCATCTGTTTGCGCTTTTCAAATGCCTTTTCACTGACAGTCTTCTTAACTTCTGTAATTTCCTGTTCAGTTGTTTGAGTCTGAGTGCCACTGGGTGCTGTAACAGTTTCATCCTCTACGAGTAATCCAGAATCAGCCGCCAATGCCTTGCTTTGTGCTTTTAGCCTGAGTACCCTTTCATCATCAGATTCAGAATCCGATTCACCCTCAAGTTGTTGTTGATCTTCGATTTTACGCAACCCAACACTCCTTACTTTCCCTGAAGCTAATGCAGGCCCGGATTCGCTAACGATCTCGATATTGACTTCCACCTCTTCTTTTTGTTCAACTAATTCTTTGACAGGCTCCTCTTTTTCAACCTGAATTGGTGTTTCTTCAGGGGCTAGATGAGATGTTGGTATTGCGGGTTTTGGGGCCGATGAATCGATTACTGGGGGTTTACTAGCTATGGGGGGGGCCTTGTAAGATACAGCTCTAGAATCGGACCTTGTTGTAGTAGATGGCTTGGATGGTTTCTTTTTTTGAGCGTTTGGAGCGAATGGATTGAATGGTTGTGGTTTCTTTCGCTTCTTCAAGTAGTTCCACCTCTTGAGTTACCCCCAACGCCCACCCCTCATAACACTTACAGTCTAGAATAGTTGAACTGATTGTTCGGTTACAACCAAGTAATTTCAGTTTCATCAGTGCGCAAACCCTGATTTACAGCAGATGATAATAGAGGGGTTGGCCCAGTATTTAGTAATTGTAATCTCCCAAGAGTTGCAATCATGGAGCCATTATCCACGCAAAATTGTGGGTGTGGGGTCCCAGCCTCACCACCTCTTTCCTCAGTCATAATATTGGCCATTTCCTTAATCCGTTGATTGCAAGCAACACCACCACCGAGCAATAATTCACTTTTACCGGTATGAGCCATGGCTCTCTCAGCCACCTCAATACATGCAGCAAATGAATGCTCTTGTAAACTCCAACATGCAGCACCTAAAGGCGCTCCTCTCTGAGTTAGACGACATGCTGCAGTAAAAATTCCTGAAAATGCCAAATCCATACCATGAACTGCATAAGGTAAAGCATATTCATCAAGGTCAGCATCAAGATTTTCGCTATGCCACTCAGTAGCCAACTTTTCGATTTTAGGGCCACCAGGGAATTGCAAATCTTGTTCTCTTGCGAATTTATCAAGCATATTGCCTATGCCAATGTCTAAAGTTTCACCTAATACCCTATACCTGCCAGCCATTCGAGCAATTACCTGAGTGTTCCCACCTGAAACATATAGTAATACGGGATCATCCATTCCACATTGTTGCCTACCAATTTCTATGTGTGCAACACAATGATTCACTCCTACAATTGGTACATCCCACTTGCTACCCAAAGCTCTTGCAACACTAGCTCCGACCCGAAGACAGGGGCCCAGCCCTGGGCCTTGGCTGAAGGCAATAGCATCGACATCAGATGGTTCAATGCCAGATTCTAGGATTTGTTTGACAAGGCCCCCTGCCTTTCTAGCATGGTGATCTGCGGCTTCTCTAGGATGGATACCGCCTTCTTCTGGTCTGAAAAATGCCGAATGTGATGATGTAGGTTCTCCATGTCGATTTACCGAACCTATTGACAGAGTGTGTGCAGTAGATTCAATTCCTAGTATTACGCCACCCTGCATACTATCCCCTAATATGGCGGACAAGCCACATGATTTCAAGTCTAATGTCCCCTCGGGCCTATTGTGCGGTACCTTCTGCTGAATGCTGGCCCCATCGCCCACATGTGCCCTAAAGGCGTCAATGGCCCTATTGTAGGTGCTCAAATGTCTGATTTAGAGTTACTTTCACACCCGGCGGGAATGGGAATTTTAGCAGATGAAAATAATATTTTGAAAATTGAAGGTTCTGAAGAACTACGTTCCGAATTTTCTCCCAATTTAAGGTTGGGTTCATCTACACCAATTATGCTTCAAGATGATGATTTACAAGTATGGGATTTAGGAGGCCGTGCAGTTGTCCCAGGTCTTGTAGATGCGCATACGCACCTTATTTGGTCTGGGGATCGCTCTAGTGAAATAGCACTTAGACAACAAGGATATTCATACAGGCAAATATCAGAAATGGGTGGCGGTATTTCTCATACTGTAAGGGAAACAAGGGCATCAACTGCCGAAGAATTATTTTCAGAAGGGGCGAGGAGGGTCAGAACAGCGCAGCAAAATGGAACAACATATCTCGAATCAAAAAGCGGATATGGATTAACGACAGAAGACGAATTAAAACTACTTAATGTATCTAATCAATTACAAGGTTATTCTCGAATGAAATTTTCTCATACCTGGCTCGGGGCGCATTCCATTCCAGATGGTAAAACCAAATCAGAATATGTTGAGGAATTGATTTCTGAACAGTTACCTGCAATAGTGGAACAAGGTGTAGCGGAGTATGCCGATGTTTTCTGCGAAGATGGATGGTTTGACATAGAAGAAACAGAATCAATTTGTAAATCCGCACAAGAGGCCGGTTTGAAAATTAGATTGCATGTAGATGAGTTTTCAGATAGCGGGGGTGCTCAACTTGCTTCTGAATTGGGTTCGGTAACTGCTGATCATGCTGCATGGTCCTCAACCGAAGCTAGGCATAATTGTAACAAAGCGGGAGTCATACAAGGTTTCTTACCTGGTACGCCATATGTATTAGGTTCTGATCATTGGCCGCCATTTTCTGAATGTATTGAAAATGATTGGGCTTGGTCTCTAGCTTCTGATTTCAATCCTAACTGCCATAGCTTGAGCTTACCATTTGCTGGCAGTTTAGCAGTTCATAGGTGTGGAGTCTCTCCGATTGAAGCATTGGTAGCAGTTACTAGAAATAGTGCATTATCAATTATTGAAGGGCCTTCTGGGCTTGGAACAATTTCTGTTGGTGCCCCTTCATCTCTAAATGTCCTATGGGGTCAGAACATTGATGGTTGGTGTTTGACATCCGGTCAGTCACCATTTGTGAAGACAATGTGTAATGGGCGGTTCCTATCAGATATTGACTAAACATCATAAGTATTTCTAAACTCGCTTATCACATTTATTCATATACAAGGTGATTGGCGATTTTTTGACTGTAAATATCCAAGGCCCGAAATTCTATCCAACAACAAGGTAACTATTGGGCGGATAACCCGGATTATCAGTCATTGATAAAACTAATATCATCTAAATAATATGCCGTACAAGTCTGCAGTACGTCATTTAGCGGGATTGATGATTATGTATTATTCAAAGAATTGCTAATTTGATGCTCAGAGGCTAGGGGTGATTGGTATCAATAATAATTAGTTCAAGTGCAACAATTAGATTCGATGGTAGAGCTTAATCACGCGGAGCATTCATATTTGAGTAACGGGTGCTATGGGTGGTTGCAATGGCGGACTATCAAGGCATTTGCCTCAAGTGCAAGCACTATGGGCTAATCAAAGACGGGAAACTCATCAAGATGAGCAACGGTCGAACAAGGGTTGCAGGTGGTTGCTCAGTCGATGGTTGCACTGGTAAGATTTCTAAAATAGTCGGATAACGGCAACATACCAAGGGCTCGTGGTCTAGGGGCTATGACGTCGCCTTGACATGGCGAAGATCGGCGGTTCAATTCCGCCCGGGCCCATTCATTGAATATTCATATTAGTATTTCCAATAATACTAATCGCATTAGTTCATTAAGTTATATTCAACTCTTAATTTACCTGCCCCTTTGGACTTAACTTTACTAATTTGGATGTGCCCAATTTCATTTGTATTCCCTACGTGAGTGCCGGCACATGGGCAAATATCAATTCCGTCAATGGTAATTACTCTCAATTCATCAATATTCTTTGGGATAATATCTAGATTAACTCTTACCAGTGGGTCGTCAAGCAGCTCGATTCGTTCCCTAAATGACATAGTTACATCAATTGATGAGTCAATATAGTCGTTTACAGATGATTGCAAATCTTCTTTAGAGAATGATTCCCTAGATTCCATGCCCAAATCAATACGTGTTTTTTCAGTGTTTATTTGGTTTCCAACAGTTCTAGCTCCATATAGTTCATCAGCAGCTGCTGAGATTAGATGCTGTGCTGTATGCATCCGACATAATTTATCCCTTCTTTCATGATCAATACTAGCAGTGAAGGCTTGATCCAATAATTTATCAATTTCAATTTCATCAGTGCCTAATAGGTGTTGAATCTCTGAGCGCTTCTTCACGTCCCTAATGGTATAATCCCCGTGCTCACCATTTAATGTCCCATGATCTGCAGGTTGTCCTCCTCCAGATGGATAGTAGAATGTTTGGTCCAATTCAATCCAATATTGATTATCTATTATTTTCGAATTTATTATTTTACACTCAAAACTTGGTGGTTTAATTCCTGGATGCTGATTAATATGAAGTGCTTCTCTCATTAATCGTCCTCCTGAGTTATAGTTGATTGTTCTTCAATAGTAAAATCAGTACTAGAATCAAACCAATTAATAGTTGGGTCTGGGACATCATCTTCAGAAGATTCTGGTAACTGTGAGAGGGGATTAAGGCTATACAATGAGGGGTCCAAATCTGGTTTATCTATTACTATATTTTCTACGGGGGGTGGGTCTCGTTCGGGCAATTCTTGCAAATCATAATGAAAAAGTCCGCATTCCTGACATCTCAATGTTCCTATTATGGCAAGAGCTCCACAATCGGGGCAACACTCAAAATCAGAAAAGATTGCAAGTGAGTTAGTCATAAAATCAATCCACGAAGAGTGCGTCAAATGGTACCCAGTACTCTTCATCATCATCATCTGATTTGACCAATACTTCATCATCATCCTCGTCAAATTTGACAATTACGCCGTGCCATTCATCTCCATCGTGATCGATTCCTACGTGAGAACCAATGTCAATCTCTTCATCATCGTCGTCGTCTTCTTCGTCATCATCGTCATCTTCGTCGTCATCATCGTCGTCATCATCGTCGTCATCATTGTCGTCTTCTTCTTCGTCATCATCGTCTTCTTCTTCGTCATCATTGTCGACATCATTGTCGTCATCATCGTAGTCGTCTTCGTCTGGATCGTCGTAATCATCGCTGTCTTCGTAATCATCATCGTCGTCATAATCTTCATCTGAAGACT
>CAYNXD010000011.1:0-5811 GCA_964401115.1 uncultured Candidatus Poseidoniales archaeon
GAATTATTAGTCAATGTTGTGTCTTGTCCTACTTCACCACGATATAATCCGGCCTTCCAATAATGAGGTTTCCAATGATGCATGTTTGGACCTATTACGGTTCCATTAGTTATCAGCTCACCATCCATCCAAACTTCGGTAAAACCATCCCAATCCTGTGACCAACCAATGTGGAAAATCAATTCATACCAGACACCTTTCTCGATTTCTTCTAATGCCATGAAATGACGATTAACGTCATTCAAACCGTACTTGATTCCAATTCCTGTCAAACCGTTATCTGTACCATAAAGAACGGAAATAGGTGGGTTGTTTGTTGATCTGTTCTCTGGTGTCCCCGATTGATCATGCCATTGAGCGATTACATTGAATCCCGTCCCATTTTCAACGTTATCAATGAAATCTTCAGGGATCATGAATGCCCAACCATACCACACTTCATCGCACTCCAGATGACCCGGACTAATACCAAATTCAACTCGATTCTTTACAGGACGATCTGCGCCACCTTGAGTTGTTTCATTAGGTGTAATATCAACGCGGTAAGATTTTTCGCCATATTTTACTACATCTGCAACTATGTGATATGATTCATTGTGACCCCCCTCCCAACGTGTGAAAATTGTTTTCTGAGGATCATCATTCTCAACTTGTTCAAAGCCTTCGTAATACAACACATTTTCATTACCAAACAAATTGAATCCATTAGCACAGGGGAGTGATGGAGGGTCTTCCGGAGGTGGGTCTTCTGGTAATTCGTCATCGCTTGGGGGCGGGCTGCTATTTGATTCAAGGCAGCCAGGAATCAGTATTAACAAGCATAACGCCAAAGCTAGGGTTCTCCTCAACTTATCGCCCACGTTACCGGATTGTCATTAAGGACATGAATGTCACTCTAAACAAATTAGAATGCACATTCAGTTGGAAGAGAAAACCAACGCTTACGTCTTTTGGCGACAAAGCGGTAAATTAAATCTCGAATTGGTAATGGTGTCAACCAAGAAAAAGGGAACAAAACCTTCCACCACCATCGCTGATAAAGTAAAAGACGAACTATTGCTGCTGAACGAATGAATGGCTTGCCTTTTCTAATCAAATAAACAGAATCTGCTAATTGCATTTTCTCAGGTAATGAAGACATTATTTTTGCTCCTTCTTCTGACTCTATCGCCACAAATCTAAGAGATGATTGATCGATAAGTCTTGGTCTAAGAAAAAGTGCCCCTCGATTACACATACCACATTCGCCATCGAGTAGTAGCAAATCTGGTTGTGTCATAATTTCGCCTCTAAGTTAGAACTTACTTCGTAATCAGACCATTGGGCGACTTGAGCCACAATCTGGGCAGAGTTGTATCTCATCATCCTCATATTGGTGATTACAGGCAGGACAACTCGTAGCAAGTGTAGTACCACCGTCTAGAATAGAGGGCCCTGATTCAGTTGAAATAAGAGTAAGACGCCCATCTCCTACATCCCCCACCTCATAACGGCCGGCACCGCCCATCTCAATCAAAATTTCAGGTGGGAATACGACTGTTCCGATATCATCCACTATTAATTCTCTAGATTCGGATAGATCATCTACTTCCAAATCAGTACCATGTTGAGCAACAAATCTACCATCGCGTAACTCAAGGCTACGATCGCAGAATGCTGCAACTTCAGCACTATGTGTTACTATCAAGAAGGCAACGCCTTTCTTTTCGTGAAGATCTTTGAACAAAGAGAGAACTTCTCTACTAGTAATTGGATCTAAGGCCCCTGTAGGCTCATCAGCGAGAATCAGTCGAGGTTGGGTTATGAGCGCCCTAGCTATAGCAACGCGTTGTTGCTCACCACCAGACAATGTTGCAGGCAATCCTTTGGCACGATGCCCCATGCCCAATTCAGTCAGTAAATCCATAGCTTGCTTCTTAGCATCCTTAGGAGAAACTTTCTGGTGACGTAAAGGTTGAGCTACATTATCCAATGCTGAAAGATGAGGGAGGAGATTTCCTTCCTGGAAGATGAATGAAATTGTTTTCTGACGTAGTAATACCAATTCTTTTCCAGTTAGGCGTGTCATATTCTCGCCCTGTAAAGATACTTTTCCAGCACTTGGTTTCATCAAACCACCTAGGCACTTGAGAAGTGTAGATTTGCCTGAGCCGGATGGCCCCACTACTGCGACTGCTTCACCTGGTCTTACTTTTACATGTAAACCTCGTAAAGCAACAACATTGCCATCTTCTGCTTTTGAATCATAAACATGGTACAATGAATTAGCTTCGAGAATTGTATCATTTTCTTCAGACATCTTCACTCCCCCTTTAGAACACTAGACAAATCAGAACGCAACGCCTTGCGTGTAGTTACTAGTAATGCCAAAACAACTGAAGCAAATACAGCCAATGAAACAATCCCCAATTCAAGCCATGGCCATTGAAGTTCTCTTGTAATTATAGAAGATTCTCCAGCTGAAAGCAATTGGAAAATGAAACCGAATACATTGAATAGTCCGTTAAACGATAGAGCTAATCCCATCCCTAAAATAATTCCAAGGGCCATCGAAACCACAATAATAGACAAAATCTCGAATAGAACCAACCTAATTATTTGGTTTGGGCTGGCACCTATAGCCTGTAAAACAGCCAATTCTTTCTGTCTTTGATTAAGAACCAATGAAAGGAATACGAATGATGATGCTACTGCAGCTATACTTGCCACCACAAATTGCAAACTTAGAAGACCTGGAGTCCCAAAGATAAGCCCACCATTCCGTTCTACAGCCTCATGTGCTGTTTCCCAATCAATAGCACTTTCAAATCTAGCATCTGCCTCTACACTAGCTCGCAGTGCTTTGAGATCATCTCCTGTCACTCCTTCAATACTTACAATCCAAGTAGTTGCAGAAAGATTAGTCACTGAATCATTTCCAATTAAAGCACGATAGGTCATTTCACCAATGATAATACTTGACGACATTTCTGCAGAAGCATTACCTGGAATAAATTCATGAGTACCAATATAACGTGAGGTTTGGTTATGGGGAGTTTCAACCAATGACATTGTGGAAAAGTCAAAAGAAAGTTCTAGCCAAGTCAGTGTTACATTTTCAGAGCGCTCGTCAGATATATCTAGTAAAACATCACCTTCATCAGAAGAACCACTGCGGCCAGAACCCCACAAATCCAATTCATAGGCTGCATCTTGGCCTGCAGAAAAACCACCTTCTTGGTAAGCGGTCATTGCAGCAGATACATCATCTCCTGGAATTGCTTGTGGAAGCCATTTCAGAATATCTCTAGTTTCTTCCATTAAAACGTATGCAGTGATTCTATCCCCTTCCTCTGTAACCAATTCAATGGTGGGAATATGTACAGCAGAAACTATTACGTCAGTATCACTTAATTCTGTGATAAATGACTCTACTTCTTCTGATGTCAAACTATTGGAGGAGATGACCTGCATGTCGCCCCCTACATTCACATCTGCTGTTCTTTCATCAACTAGTGTTCCTGTGTAACCCTGTACTGCAGCTAAAGTAACAATAGAAAGTGTCAGCAACATGATTACAGCAAGACGATTGACTGATTCTGTTGAACCACTCCCTTTCAACCCGCGCTTGACATCAGACAAAAATGGAGAACGGCCGAAGAAAAATTGCATGATTCTTGGCCCCGCTGCACCTAAATTACCTAGAATTAGGGCCCCTCCAATCCAAAGCATGAATGGGCCGAAAACATTGATTAGCCCACCAACAAACCAGTTTAATCCCAAACCACTATCGTTACCATTCATTTTCAATAGAGTATCATTTGCCCCTTTTGAACCAAATTAAATCAATAACCAATGTAACCAAATTCTTGGCTTGGAGACTTTCTGAATTTTGCTAACACCTTCATCTATCTCAAGCTCCATAAAATCACGTGCCCGGGAACGACCAAAGATAAGTGCAAGTCCTAGTGTGGCAAAAGCGGTGAACATCGTGGCACCAAATCCTATTACTGGATTTACAGAAAATCCAAGTGGCTCAAATTGCATAAATCCAACACTTGCCAATACTGCTGGAACCGCAGCCATAGCCAAAAGATAACCCATGAACCAAGCCACTGTTGCAATCACTGCTAATTCAAGTAAAACCATTCCCCGGAGGCCTTCTGATGTACCGCCAATAACTCGATGGATGGAAATCTCACGGCGGCGTTGCTCTAATGATAGAACCAAACCGTAAATTAATACAGACAATGACAAAACAACAATGGGAATCATAATGATGTAATCAAATGCTTGAATCAGACCAAGGAAAATATTGAGGAATAAAATGGTTCCACTGACAATATCGACATAGAAAATTTCAACCTCGCCATTTGCGTATGTTTGCCCTTCAACATCACGACCTAACTGTTCTAACCAGTCTGCTGCATCTGCAGTAGATGATGTAGGTAACAATGAGCGGTCGAGTGTTAAACCAAGGTAAATATGGTCATAATCAATGAGTGTTACACGTTGAGTCTCATTGAGAACTGCCCACGTACTATAAATCGGATTAGCCGCCAAAGTGGGATTGCTTTGCGGCCAAGGCTCGTAAATTCCTAATATTGTCATATTTTCTAATGTCATAACTTTTTGACAATGAGTCAAAATTATCTCTTCGATTGTAGATATTTTGATCTCATCACATTCACCCTCCTCAAAATCTCCAAATTTAGATTCTATAGTATATGTGAAATTTAAACTTGCAAGAGTATCGCCTACTTCTGCATTAGCTGTGCTTGCAACATCAGATGGAATGTAAACTCCCCTTTGTGATTCCATTTCCTCGGATGTTGCCCACTCACCCATCCCATAGATGAGATTAGCAGAAAGTCGATCTGCAAGAACTCCATCAAAACCACCCGGTCCCAAAAATGATATCGCTCTCTCATTGACAACTGGGGGACCTGTCGTGTATTGATAATTCCAAATATTTTCTTGGTTCCATGTTTTTTGGGAATCTGTTGAATTAACATCTAGCATCAATAAGGGTAATGAATAGTAAATATCCTGATTACCCCAACCAACCTCACTATGAATCCCCTTTTTACCAAGAATTACCGAACAATCTGAAAACTCATCCATGTCCGTCAATTCATCGCAAACTTCGAGCAAAACAGTAGTGTTATTTGTCCAGCCATCAACGCCCTCTGCCGGGGCTTTTTTGAACTCAACTTTGGCATCTATTGCATTCACATCGAGCGATCCTTCGAAGAATACTTGTGAGAGGCCAACTCCATAAGAAAGAACTGTCGTGATTACTAAACTTGCAAGGAAAACTCCTGCAAAAACAGCCATTCCTCGTTCTCGACCACGCCATGCCCCCAATGCGGCCAAACGCAAATTATCTGGTAAATCTCGAAATTTTATCATCAAATTCGCTGCCCAACTCATTCTTCTTCGCCCCCTTCATCATCGAGTCCCCAAGCAGAACGGATATCGCTAGCAGCTACTGTGCCATCGCGTAGCAGAAGCATACGATCTGCTTGGCTTGCCAAATCAGGGTCGTGAGTGACCATCAAAATTGAAATTGGGTTTTCTTCGTCATGACATAGGGATTTGAACAACCGAAGTACATCGGCACCAGAGGTAATGTCAAGATTACCCGTTGGCTCATCTGCTAGCAATAATGGACGATTACCAGCGATGGCGCTAGCAATAGCTACTCGTTGTTGCTGACCACCTGAAAGTTGGTCTGGAATGTGATCCATTCTGTCACTAAGATTAACTCTAGCTAATGCATCTCTTGCCCTCTCTTCAGCTTCCTTTGAAGGAACACCTGAAATCTCCAAT
>CAYNXD010000012.1:0-22588 GCA_964401115.1 uncultured Candidatus Poseidoniales archaeon
GGACTAGGAATGTATCTACCAACATTGGCTACATTCCCAATGCTAATTGGCGGAGGATTAAGGGATTGGTGGGAAGCAAAGAGATTGAAGCCAAAGGTAGAAAAAATTAGAGAAGAGGAGGGTAACAAGGCTGCAGAAAAAACACGTGCAATCATGCTGCTAGGCACATTCATGTTAGCCGCAGGTATGATGACCGGCGAAGCAATCCTTGGTGTAGAAAGTGCAGTATTTGCGGTTGTTGATGAGCTACCAACTGGTGAAGAAGTTCCACAGATGGATGGTGATCTGCCCATATTAGATGCTGATGGTAATCCAGTGTTAGATGATCAGGTACTTGGTGACTTATCCTGGTATCCTTATGCAAGGTTTGCGTCTTTTGTCGGAATGAATATTGTGTTAGGTTTAGCTATATATTTACTATTTAGGAAGGCTGGGATTATTGGCCCTAAGGATGAGCTGCTAGATGCAGAATTAGGTTGAGTTGATTAGAGTGGCAGGAGAGCCACCACCCCCGTTTGCTTGGTTAGTGTTGGCTGGTGCTGTTTTAGCAGTTTCAAGTGCAGGGGCAGTATTCCAATTAATTGATGAAATCAATCCGATGTTACGCGCCTCATGGAGGTTACAAGGCACCGCATTACTGCTTTTCCCCCCATTCATAATTCAATTAATTAAACTAAAGGAATCTTCACCGGAATCATTTTCAAGGCTAAAAAATAAAGGTGTAATTGGTGCGATTTTAGGTTCTGGGATTTGCCTTGGAATACATTTTGGTAGTTGGGTTTGGTCTTTAGATCACACCTCTTTAACACATAGTTTGCTATTCGTTACAGCACACCCTCTAGTGATAGTTGCTGGTCTATATTTGATGGGTAAATCAATAAATTCTAAACAAACTATTGGGGCAATAATAGGATTTATTGGAGTGGCAGTCACATTATTGGGGGTTACTAATGAAAGCGAAGTCAGTTTAATAGGTGATTTAGCAGCATTTATTGGCGCCATTGCAATAGTTGGTTATTGGGCAGCAGGGAGGGTGCTACGTGGATGGATGCCATTATTCATTTATGCATTTCCAGTTACATTCATTGCGTCTATTTTACTATCAATTACTTCATTAGTTATTGAAGGATCAAATTTTGGATTAATTACTCCTGAAAAATCAGTTTTTGGTTGGAGTGATATTGTTTGGTTACCCGCAATAGCATACTTAGCCTTTGTACCGGGTATAATTGGTCACACAGGAATAAATGGAGTTCTAAGGTGGTTCCCTCCAATATTTATTTCTGTATCTGTATTATTTGAGCCGTTACTTGGTTCTGTAATTGGTTGGTTACTGGGGACTACCGGGGTTCCCGGAATTTTTACATGGGTGGGCGGCCCTTTCCTAATTGCGGGAATAATTCTTGTTACTATAGGGCAAAATGAATCAGGGGTGGTCGAATAATGAAACACACAATATTAATTACAAATGATGATGGAATAGATGCGCCTGGAATTGATGCCATAATTCGTGGATTAATTAGTGCTGGTTATCCAATAATTGTATGCGCACCAGATCGTGAGAGATCAGCTTCAACAATGCATCTTACTCTACATAAATCATTGAAGCTACGCAGGCGTAATGATTTGGAACAAATCTATAGAACAAGTAGTTGCAGTGAAGAAATTTATATTTTCGATGTTTCGGGTTATCCTGCAGATTGTGTTATGGTTGCACTAGAAGGTGGCCTTCCTAAGGGAATTCCAAAGCCCTCACTATGTATTAGTGGAATTAACAGAGGGCCAAATATGTCTGTAGATATCCTTCATTCTGGGACAATTGGTGCAGCAAGGCAGGCTGGCACTTGCGGTTTGCCTTCAATTTCAACAAGCCTTGCCTCATTTGATGTTAAGAGTACAGAAGATTTCGATTTAGCAGTCAAGGCTACAATAGAATTGGTAAGTATGGTGTGTGATATTATTCCTGTAGATGCGGATAATTTAGGTCGTCCAGAAGGTTCGAAAATAAAATCATCAGGAATAGACCATGATGATTTACTTCGGAATTCACTGATAAATGGCGATATTTTCATAAATTTAAATGTTCCAATTGATTGGCAAGGAGATTATTCTTCTACTCATTTAGGTGGTAGGTGGTATCGCGATGCAATGAACGTATTCGAAGAAAATGAAAATGAATGGGAGATAAAGTTAGGTTCATTATACATTATAGATGAGGAAATAAAAAATGGGGACTCTCACCGAGTGAAATTGGGTCAAGCTAGTGTTTCAACTTTAGGCACCTGGCCCCAAGGGCATCCACTTTCGATTGATGACGGTTCGTTAAAATCTTCAATAAATGACTTAGGCCTTCCATCATGGTTAATCATTGATTAGAAATCAATATCCATTTGGTAGTGAACAATTCCAATTGCAATGTGTCCTTGAATCCAATTATCACCAAGGGAAAGTGGGACAGCAACTTCATCCAATGCAGAGTTTTCTTTATCATTAAATGACAAATCATCTGAAAGAAAGTATGCAAAGTCATTAGATTTAGATATGGGTAAATTTTCAGACATCATGGGTGCTTCTGAATCTAGTTTTATCATTGTAATATCTAACTTATTCCATTCCTTAATTGTTGTAATCAAATCACCTCCTGAATGAGATAGCCCTGGGTGTAATTCGATCCATTGTCCAATCGCAGGCAATGGTTCTTGTAAGACTTTACTTACTTGCCCAGCAATTGCTCTTTCATCTGGATGTAATCCCCAAATTAGAGAACCATCAAATTTTATTCTACGAGGTCTATCATTTCCTTCCAAGTGGATTGTAATTTCAGAATCTTTTCTAATTCCATGAGAAAGGAAAAGTGCTGAATTAATTCCTCGAACTAGGACATCTAACCTACCACTACCTGATAAGTCATTGAGGTTGATTTTACCGACGCTTGGCGCTCTATGTCCAACCATGGCGAATCTTCGCTTCAGATTAACACCTCAATCAAATGTCCACATCGTCCATGTCGCCCATCATTTGCTTCATCTGTTTTCTCAGTCTTCTGTTTCCCTTAACACCCTTCATCATCTTACGTGAACTCTTCCATTGAGCGATTAAATCTCTTACATCTTTCTCGGTGGTCCCAGATCCTCTCGCAATTCTCTTGATTCGCTCTTGCTTGAGAATATTAGGCTCGTTCTTCTCATGTGCAGTCATGCTATCCATAATAATCCTGAAACGTTCTAGATTATCTTGCATCTCTTCTTTTTGCTTCTTTGACATATTACCCATTCCACCAAAGAATCCCATGGGCATATGGGATAGTATTTTGTCTACAGTGCCTATTTTTGACATCATTTGCATCTGCTTGTACATATCATTTAGAGTAAATCTTCCAGACATTAGTCTTTCAGCAATTCTTGCAGCCTCTTCAGCATCTAAATCCTCGGGGGCAAGATCAATCAAACCCCTAATATCACCCATCCCAAGAAGTCGAGAAATGAATCTATCTGCCTCGAATTTTTCAAGATCTACGATTTTCTCTCCTTCACCAATAAATACAATCGGGGCACCAGTTGTTGCCACGGCAGATAGTGCTCCACCCCCTCTTGCCGTACCATCTAATTTAGTTACAATTACCCCAGTGACTCCAACTAAATCGTGAAAAGATGCTGCAACGGGGCCAGCCGCTTGACCTACTTGCGCATCAATCACAAGGAATCTCTCTGTCGCATTAGCTACTCGATGAATGGCATCCAATTCGTCTTGTAAATCTTGATCTAATCTATCACGGCCGGCAGTATCAACGATTACAAGATCAGCCCCGCCAACTTCTTCTAATCCATTTTTAACTATGGTTAATGCATCAGATTCCTCGGGTTCCCCATATACTTCAACTGGTGAATCTGCAAGCAACTGTTTCAATTGTTGATAAGCTCCCGGCCTATGCACGTCAGCTTCAATTACAGCCACTTTCATATTGTGCTTTTTTCGCCACCATTCTGCTAATTTAGCCGTAGTAGTAGTTTTTCCCTGTCCGTATAGACCTACCATGAGTATTGTTTGGTTGTGTGGTATTATTTCTCGAGGCGACCCTAACATCCTGACTAGTTCAGTGTAAAGTATATTCAAAGCATGAGTTTGAAGATTAACCCCAGGCCTTGGCTCCTCATCCCTCATTCGAGATTCTAGTCGTTCAGCGATCTCCTTAGTCTGGCGAACATTGAAATCAGCTTCGAGTAAGGCTCTTCTAATATTACGAACCATCTCACCTAATTCTTCTTCATTCAATTTCCTCTTGCTTTTTAGTGATGCAATTGCACTAAAAATTCCGGACTTCAATCCTTCAAGTGCCATCCTCTCACCAAGCGGGTCGAACCCTTAGTTGCGTTTGAATGCGCCGGACTTAGTAAAGTTGACCCGGTGAATACATCAGCAAAAAACGGGTCGCGGTAGATATGGCGGTTGGCCTACCTCAGTATCAAGTCCAAATATTGCTTGCAATTGGATTACTTGGAGTATATGCTGGATGGCGCGGCGGAATGCAGCGAATGGCTGGATTTTATGATATGCCAAATGCGACCAAACATCTTGCTTTCGGCTTAGTTTTGGGCGCATTCAGTGGGATTTTAATTGATGGTCTTTTTATCGAATGGGTTGCTGAGTTAGGTGCAGTACCATTAGAATCGATTGGTTTGATGGTATTCTTAGGTCTGCTACAAGCCCTAGTATTCCATTTTTTATTGACTAGGGAGGGGGTACGTCTCCTAAGGGCGCCACCTACATCAGGATGGACAATGGGGTTGGGTATGGGTGCAATTCAGGCCTCTTATTTGATGATTAGAATGGCTGATCCAAATTGGCCGGGTTTTGTATCAGGCTTCAATATTAATATGATATTGGTTGGAATATTGATTACAATTAGTATGCCCGCACTTGAGGCGATATTAGGATCATGGCAAGGTTCAGCTGTTGTTGAAAAGAAGCCACTGTCCGTTTTATGGCAGGCTGGACTATTCCGTAGTTTCATTTTAATAGTTGTTTTATTGGGTATTACATCACAACCAATTCTTCTGATTACATTACCTCCTGCAGTTTTGTATGGTTTCTCATTGGCTGAAGAAAAGTGGCTTCCATCAGCATTAATTCCATCAGTACGTCAAGAATATGAAAGGACATTAAGAAAAGCTGCTAAAAGAGCAATAGTGAAGGAAAATAGGCAACTAGGGGAAATAGTATTCGACTCAGAAGAATAATTGTAAATTCAGTATATTTTCAATTACCTGATGGAGAATCGTTATGGTGCTACGCTGGACACAATAGTATGATGTCGCGTTGCCCATATTGTATGGCTCCCTCTAATCCTCGCAGCCGAATATGTCAGGGTTGTGGCAGAATAGTTAGCGGTTCAGTTGGAATGGCCCATCGCATTTCACCATCCGGCATACCCCCGATGCCTAACCCTGGAGTGCAGTACGGTGTAGATCCTAGGCGCAGGGCAAAAATTGCCAGACAAAGGAGGGAGAAGAAAAAGTCTGGAAAACAAATTCGTAATTTTGTGCTGGTGCTTGTGATCGCTTTCGTTTTTCTATTCACTCCTGCTCAAGAGCATTTAAACAAACAACTGAGTATTTGGATGGACGATTTATGGAATAAAATAGGGCCTGCACATGAATATCCGGTTGCATCAGAATATACTCTAATGAGGACAATTGAAATTGAAAATTTCGATGACGGAGAAAGAAATTTTGTATATCGATTACCTATTCCAATTCAGAGAACAAATAGAGGTATTGAACCAATTGCTTTTGATCGTGGCGGTATTTATGACATGGCACTTAGTCTCCAGTGGGTTAAATCTATGCAAGTCGGCTCTTCATTTTCGAATATTAATGTCCCAGTTTTTGAGGAAGAATTCCTAGGTCCAAATTCTGCATTGGATACCGGTGATGGATTTTCTACTGTACATTGGCCATTCAATGGCCCAGGAGATGAGCAGTGCGATTATGTTAGGTGTTTGATCTGGAAGGGTAATATCCCTGCTAATTCAGTCGCATCATTGATTATTACTTATGAAGTTCAATCATATTCTTACACTTGGACGAAAGGTGATACGATATCATCAACAATTGCGGGACAATCCATTGGGATGGATGTTGATAATTCAGGTAATTTTGCTGATTTGAATAGGCCAGGATGGATTGGTTCCACCACTGCATATATTGGTGAGCAGCATCAATGGTATGACCGTAATGATGGGGGTTCATATGAAAATTGGGCAATAGATGGGGATCATCAATTAGTCGTATCAACAGCAGACAATATTATGGCGGGGCTACCCGCAAGTCAGCAGGATAATATCTATGCATTTGCACATGCTGCATTCATCTATGTTAGGGACACAATTCAGTATGGCCAAGGCGCCCCTTATCCACCTCGGAGTGGCCCTACTTGTTTAGCCCAAGGAATAGGTGATTGTGACGAACAGTCAAACGCATGGATGAGTATTTTGAGAACTAGAAATATTGCCACATGGTATGAATTTGGCGCTTTAACATCAATCAATCATGAGATTTGGGAAGCTCATGCATGGTCTGTAATTCTCATTCCTTACAGTGTTGATTGGTGTAATTCTAATGGTATTAATCTGGATAGTTGTTACTTAGAGGGTTCAGTTGATGTGGTTAATAACAAGTGGTTGCTGCACACACCTACTGCTTTTTCTGAATTCTTGGAACCCGAGAGTCCCCAGGGTATTGCACCCGAGGAATTCTATAAAGTGATGTCCATAAACGCATTTCAATACAATTGGCTAGAATCATGGGATACGATTATTGGGCCTGAAAACACAGGTGGCACATTTAAAGTACCATACAAAATAGGAGAGTGAAGACTCAAATGCAATGTGCTTTCCCGAAAGAATGCCCAAGGGTGCTTCCATGAGGATAGTAATTGGTGGGGCTGGCGAGGTCGGCCGTGGAGTTGCTAAGGCTTTACGTAGTGAAGGTAGGGACGTAGTTCTGATTGATACAGACCCGCTAGCAATCAAAGAAGCACAGGCATTAGATGTTCTAGTTGTACAGGGTGATGCCACAATTAGGGAAGATTTGATGGAGGCTGAAATTGAAAGGGCTGAAGTTTTCATTGCTGCAACCCAGAGGGATGAAATTAATTTACTCTCATGCTCTCTTGCTAGAGATATATGTTCAAAATCAAGTAAAGGAAAAGATTTGATGACGATTGCAAGAATTCATGATGCAAAATTAGTTTCTAATGAAGATGAAGAGTCACTAGCAAGATGGACTGGAGTGAATCACCCAGTTTGTTCTGATTTAATCGTAATTAAGGATTTAAAAGCCGGTTTGAAGGGTTCGGGTATGAATGAGGTTCTGTCACTAGGGAATGACGCATGGGTTGCAGTAGTGGATGTACAATCTTCTGCTGAACAATTGATTAATCATACGATTATGGAAGCAGAGGATAGGGTAGATGGGCTCCCGAGAATTTTTGGTGTTAAGGTAGATGGGGAAGGTAGTAAAATTCCAACAGAACAAACTGTAATTACTGAAAATTCACTACTTGCTTTTGCAACTGTGGGTAAGCACACTTTTAGAAGAATATTGCAAGCAACAGGCCACAACCCCCCACCTTATCCAGAATCTCCAAGGGTGTTGATTTTTGGCGCCACAAGGTTGGGTAGGCAAATTGCCCGTTCTTATCTAGAAGAAGGTTGCCGAGTTACTGTGATTAGTGAGAGTTTAGAAGAAGCAAATGCACTGGCTGGTAGCGATTTCGGTGATACTGATTTACTAGATTCAATTCACGGAGACCCTCTTGATTCAGATTTGTTACACGAATTAGATGTCGAAAATCATGACATTTCTATTGCTGCACTGAGGGACGACCAAACAAATATCGCTGTATCATTACAAGCCGCAGAATTGGGTGTTGAAAGAACTGGGATGGTATTAGATGACAGTCAGATGGCTCAAGTTGCTAAGAGAATTGGAGATTCTTATGCTGTTAGTCGTAGAAGAATAGCGATTAACTATATTTTGAGACAAGTGCATAATCGAGTAGAAGGTAATTATCATCTCCTAGCTAGTATTCCTGAATTGGTTGGTATGTCTGCAAGCATAGGTTCTGGTAACAAAATGATTGGCCGCCAAATAAAGAAATTAGAAGGCAGTATTTGCCGCGTTGCTTTTGTTCAAAGATCAGCAGATTCAGGTTCTGAGAGTATGATTAGGGCAACACCTGATATGTTTTTGAAGGAAGGAGATCGGTTGATGCTATTTTCTAAGGTTAAAGATATAGAGAATGTTGAGAACCTTTTATCAGGAAGTTGAAAAATGAGAAAAGATTTGCTGGCTTTGGTGGTCGGTTGGACACTCGTAATTCTGAGTTTTCCACTGTTCATTGCATTCCTTTCTCCATTTGTTCTAAATGAGCCAACTATGGCAATAAGGGCATTTGCGATCCCATTATTAGTTTCCCTAATTTCTGGTATTTTGTTGATTAAATATGGTCATAGCGAGGATGCGGGCAATAGGTTGCGGGACAGAGAAGCGTTCGCAGCCGTGGCTCTTGGATGGCCAGTAGTTGTGTTTATTGGTGCCTTACCCTTTTGGTTAGGTGGGATGTTTCATGGTCCTGTAGAATTATACCTCGGTAAATCAACATTTCAAGAAGTAATTGGTGGTAGTATTCGGGCGTGGTTCGAATCGATGTCAGGATTCACAACTACTGGGGCAACCGTAATCGACACCAATACTAGTCCCATTTGCCAACCAGATGTTCCTGATTGTATCAATGCTCAGTCACGTAGCCTTCTTCTTTGGCGAAGTATGACACAATGGCTAGGTGGTATGGGAATAATCATGCTCGGGATGTTAATTTTGTCTCGATATTTAGGAGGTGGGATGAGTATTGCTAGAGCTGAATTAACCGGGCCAGCTCTCTCTAGACTAAGGCCAAGATTGCAGGAGACTGCCAAGGTTCTATGGTCTATTTACACTTTTATGACAGTGACTGAGATGTTACTTCTAAGGTTTGTTGGCGGTCTCAGTTGGTTTGACTCAATTAACCACGCACTAACAACAATGCCTAGTGGTGGGTATAGCACCTATGATGCTGGCATAATGCATTTCCAAAGCCCCACTGTGGAATGGATAATTATATTCTTCATGGTTGCTACTGGAATCAACTTCACTCTGTACCATTTCGTTTGGTTGAAGGAATGGTTCAATGTTGTGAATAACTACGAATTAAGGGTCTATTTTGCAGTTCTAATAGGTGCATGGACTGTAATGATGGCCAATCTAATTATTGCTGCTGATGTAAGTTCTTCCGACTCATTCCGACTAGCAGCATTTCAGGCTGCTTCTATAGGGACATCTACAGGGTATGCTACTGCGGATTTCGCATCATGGCCTATTCTATCCAAAGTAATACTATTGTTGTTGATGATAGTTGGTGCTTGCGCTGGTTCCACTAGCGGAGGATTGAAGATTTTGCGATTGCGCATTGCATTTCTGCTTGCGAGAAGAGAGATATCTAGGATCTCATATCCAAGAAAGGTACATCTAGTCAGAATGGAAGGTGAGGTTGTAAATGATGATAAGTTATGGGTTATTGTGGGGATGTTATCATGGTGGGCTGTAATTGCAATGTCAGGCCTGCTCTTGCTTTCATTCATAGAGTACGATCTTGATTTTGAGTCTATTATTGGAATTGTTGTATCTTCCCTAGGTAATACGGGCCCAACAATTGGTGCGTTCGGGCCAACACAGACATGGTCTAGCCTTCATTGGACTTCAATGATAATCACCTCAGTTATGATGTGGCTCGGGCGACTAGAACTTCTGACCGTGATTGTGTTGTTATCTCCGAGAGTTTGGAAGAAATAATTAGAACATATCTAATTTCTTTTGTCCTTTGTCTGGAGTTTTTTCTTCTATTTCTTGAATTATTTCTTCTGGTTCAGATGGATTTGGTTCGACCAATAATTCAGACGAAACCTCATTATATCTCTCAACCAAATCTTTTGTTGATTTTAGATTCCTATTAAGTCCGTGTAGGAGAGCATGTTCATCCCCATCTAGGCCAATCTCTGTGCTTAAAGAGAAATCATCTGGGTTAATGGAGTCATTGGATTCATGAATTGCCGCTAGAGGTGGCCATAATTCCTCTCTGGCAGATTGTAAACTCGATCCAGATAAATCACTTAATTTACGAATTAGAGATTTTCTTCTAGATGGCTCATTTGCCCTTCTTAGAAATTCAGGGTATGAAAGTGAGATTCTTTCATCAAATTCAGTTCTAGTAACACTTGCAGATAGTGCTGCAAGTTGTCCCGTCCAATACCAACTTCTGAAAGCCAGGTTGCTGTACATAGTGTGAAGTGACTGGTCAGCAATTGAACATGTATTAGCTGCTTTGTGAAGTGCATCTCTATCATTGAAAACAGATGAATTATTCCAAGATACCCAGGCCACTAAATCACGGGGGGTAATTTCTAAATCTCTAGAAATTACACTAGCATCTTTGGCTGATTGAGATAAGTAAAGTTTTTGCAAGCCAGGGAAAATTTCTAGTTGCTGATCTCTCAAACCCCTACTAAGTTGATCATCTACTATTGCTAAGTTAATATGATCAATTCCTTGCTCGCAAATCATCTGCAAGTCCCGAACTAAGGCTCTAATATCCCCGGGGTTAGATTGTACCAATTTCTCTAGGGCAAGTAGGTCTGCAGTAATATTTTCAGATTTTAGTACTCTCTTTGCAATTCTAATCAAAGCGTCTTTATTGGCTCTTCTAAATTGTATCAGCTCAGCCTTTCTAAGGAATCGGGTCTTCGCCCCTTTCCAATTAGGGTTTCTTCTCCCCCACAATCCCATCGGTTCATTACATGTCATGATTATGGGTTGCTTTGTCGTGTTCAGCATCTTGAGAAGTTCAGCTTTACCGCCCGTATCGCCCTTCAATTTAGTCTTACTACTCTCTTCGCCACGAGCTATCGAAATTGAATCTTCGATTCTACTTTCACTAACTCCTGATAGACCACCATGTAGGTGATCAACTTCATCTAATAATATGAGGTTTTTCTTGTCTCCACCCAAATCAAAAGAACCATCCAAAGAGAACGTGAAATTGGTGGCGCCTCCTCCAGCCGCTCTCCTTATTGCTGCCGCATTTCTAGCATCGCTAGCATTCAACTCAATAACAATCCAACCCAAATCTTGAGCTGTGGCTTTTACGATACTAGTTTTTCCGATTCCGGGGGGGCCGCATAGTAAGAGGCCTCTTTTGTCAGGGATTCCATTTTTCCAAGATTCAAGCCAAATACTGATTCTTTTTCTAGCAGCATCATTACCTTCCAACTCGGAAGCACTGCTAGGCCTGTATCTTTCAGTCCAGTCGGATAGTATGGAATCAGGCTGGCCCATTACTTGCACCTGAAACGTGACGGGCTTTGAATGTTGATAAATTTAACATATAAATTTGGTAATATTTTTTTGATTATTTCTGGAAGAGTGAATCAAGAGAATTACGATTTACGTATTTGATTAAGTCATTTTGGGAAATTCTAATTTGAGTTTGATCATCCCTTCTTCTAATAGTGACAGTACCATCATCTAGCGTTGTGTGATCAATAGTTATCGCCCAGGGGACCCCTATTTCATCGGCTCTAGCATATCGCCTACCAATTGACTTAGAGCCATCGTAATATACATTGATATTAGGTAATGAAATTAGTTTGTCCTTAATTTCATTTGCTATTTCAGCCATTCCATCTTTTTCAAATAGGGGTAGAATGACCAATTCGTAGGGTGCAACACTTTCAGAAAGGTGCAAAATAAGATATTCTTCCCCCTCTTTCTCTATAATCTCATAACCATGGTCTAGAAGGTGCCAAATGATTCTATCAAGCCCAAATGCAGGCTCAACAACATGAGGGATGAACCATTCTCCGCGTATAGTTTCTTGAATATTTTTTATTTCAACCATGTTTTCTTCTATTGTAAATGAATCTCCGCCTTCGGTTGTTAAATCAAAAGGGAATTTTGCAGGCATTTCGTCTAAACTCATTAGAGCCTCAGAAACGATACTTGCATATTCTCTGAACTTTGGCCCGACAATTGAACTAATTGGTGCTGCAACTGTTTTTTCAACTTCGATAGGTTCAGGAAATTCCCTCCATGCACGTAACTCATTAGTATTAGTCGCTAATTCATGCGCTTGAAGGTCGTAGCATCCTCGGTGGGCGATTCCTACACATTCAATCCAGCCATATGATCCAAACATCTCCAAGTCCCAACAATCGGATGCGTAATGCGCCATTTCGTCAGATTCATGCTGCCTAAATCGAATTTTTATAGGGTCTGCACCAATTGAAACGATGAAATCGTAAGTTTCGGCCATAAATTTAGCAACAGTGGGATGTCTAATCATATTGGAATCGAGGGCATTTGATATGGTCATTTCTATAGTTTTAGAATCACCACCTTTAGGGTCCGGAATCAATTGAAATTTAGTTCCGTCCCATTTAGAAAAATCATAATCAAAAACGGTTTTTGGGTCTATGAAGTATTCAAGTTCCGCCATATTAAATTCACGTTGTCTGATCATCCCCTGCCTAGGGCTGATTTCATTTCTGTAACCCTTGCCAACTTGAATGGCTCCAAATGGTAATCGATTTCGAAAATGCCTCTGAATCATGGGGTATGTAAGGAACATACCCTGAGCTGTTTCTGGTCTCATGTATGCTTGTCTACCACCTCCGGTTGCTCCAATTTTAGTAGAGAACATCAAATTCATAGGTCTAGCAGATAACCATTTATTTTCACCGCATGAAGAGCATGCGATCGAATTTGAATTGATTATTTCATCAAGTTGAGAACTATCTAATGAATCAGGGTTAGAATGGTATGATTCAACCAAATGATCACTTCTAAATATTGCATTACATGAACTACATTCTGATGCATAATCATTGAATGCATCTACATGGCCACTAGCCTGTAATACAGAATGTGGAGTTATCGTTGGGCTATCAATTTCGACAATATTTCCCTTAGAGAGCCAATGTTCCCTCCATTGATTCTGAACTTTTCTTAGTAACCTTCCACCAACGGGGCCGTAATCGAACAATCCTGCTACGCCTCCATGAATAGAGAACGCAGGAAAAATAATCCCACGTCTCTTTAGTAAGGAAACAAGAGAGTTTACGCGCTCAACCTCGTCCGACACAGGCCCACCTAAGGACGGTCAGGCGCGGTCGGGTTCTCAATGCTTCGCCACGAATAGGTCAATAGTAGTGATGTCGTGGGCTAATCATGGGTCAGGCGATGGTTGAGATATTAGAGCCTGATTGTACTGGTTGTGACTTATGCATAACACATTGTCCATTTGAGGCTCTATTGCCCTTGTCAGAATGTCCTGATAATCGTAGAAAAAGACCTGTTGTTGTGATTAATGATAGGTGTGTTGGTTGCCTGAGTTGTATTGGGTCATGCCCCACAGGGGCATTAAGGGAAATCGTTGTGCCAGCACAATCAGAAGTGTCCCCATTGATATTTAATAGAAATAAAATGTTTGATGTAGAGCAAATCAATCGATGGGGAAAAGATGGCACTAAATGGTCTTGATAGTGATAATTGTTGATTTTTATTTCGATTAATAATTCAATAAATTGCAAATATTGATATATTGAATTGATTCCCTCTACTTCATCGAGATAGTAGAGTGATAATATGGCTGAAATAGTATACTTAGATTCTTACGAAGAATCCGATACTTTGTATAGTTCATTATCTCAGCCAGTGAGGGATTGGTTTAAAGATAAATTTCCAGATTTTACAGACCCTCAAAAGATGGCCATTCCTTCTATTTCAAATGGGGATAATCTGTTACTTTGTAGCCCAACGGGTAGTGGTAAGACCCTAACTGCCTTCCTATCAATAATCGACAAATTAGTTAGGATGTCTTTAGACGGTGAATTGGAAGAAAAGGTATATTGTGTATATATTTCACCAATTAAGGCACTAGCAAATGATATTCAGAAAAATTTGATAGATCCACTAACAGAAATTAAAGAGAGGTTTCTACCAAAGAGAGCAAAACAAATCAAGGTTGGTTTAAGGACAGGAGATACTAGCCAATCTGAACGGCAAAAAATGTTGCGCAAACCACCTCACATTCTAATTACAACTCCTGAAAGTCTTGGATTAGCTCTTGCCTCATCGAAATTTCGACCTCTGATGAATGAATTGAATTGGTTGGTTCTAGACGAGTTACATAGTTTGGTCCCCACGAAAAGAGGGACCCTCCTATCACTAACCATTGCATTACTAGATTCTGTAATTTTGACTCCAGTTCAAAGGATTGGGATTTCAGCTACAATGGAACCTCTAGACGAAGTTGCTAGATTCTTGGTTCCAGTAGGGGGTGGTGAAGATTCAGTAAAGGTTGCCAAAGTAAGTGGTGCTAGGGAATTGGACCTAGACATCATACTACCTCACCCTAGATTTGGCGATCCTACATTCGACCATAAACAGATTCTAGATGCTAATGTTGAGAATATATTGGATTTGATTGAAGCCCATACTACCACTATTGTTTTCGTAAATACAAGAAAAATGACTGAAGAAATAGTTCAAAAAATACGTCGTTTGGCAGGGTGGGACGATTCAGGAATTGAGGCCCATCATGGTTCAATGAATAAGCAGATTAGGAAGGATGTTGAAGAGCGACTTAAGATGGGTGAGTTAAGGTGTTGTGTTTCATCATCTTCACTTGAGTTGGGTATTGACATAGGTACAGTCGACTTAGTAATTCAACTTGGTTCTCCTGGCAGTATTGCAACAGCATTGCAAAGAATCGGTCGTGCAGGACATCACGTAGGAGGTATTCCTAGAGCGAGGCTTCTACCAACTGGGCCACACGACCTTGTTGAGCTTGTTGCTCTACAAGGTGCAATTATGTCTGGTGAAATGGATTTACTTAGATTCCCTGAAAATTCATTGGATGTATTAGCACAATTCATGGTTGGTCTAACGATAGTTGGGGAACAAGATGTTGACGATGTGTATCAGTTGATTACAAATGCATGGCCATATCGATCACTCCCATACGACGATTATATCGAGGTTATCGATATGCTCGAAGATGAGAAAAGATTGTGGGTCGATTGGGAGGAGAACTCTATCGGGAAACGAGGATACTCCCAAATGATTTACTATACCAACCTAGGTACTATTTCACCAGACAATAACTATCTAGTTTTGAATACTGATGGTTCTATGATTGGCCAGTTATCATCTTCATTTGTATCAAGTGTTAGGCCAGGTGATGTTATTCTATTAGGTGGTACTACATACAGAATTCAATCTATTCAGGGTTCAAGGGTAAATGTCACCCCTGTTACTGGGTTTAGGCCTACTGTCCCCTCATGGTCTGGAGAGGCATTGAGTAGAAGTTCTGAATTGTCCGATTCAGTATTAAAGCTCCAGAAAGCCACAATGCTAGCGTTAAGAAGGCAGAGGGATCCGAGGAGGTTACTAAAGGAAGGTTATGGCCTTTCCAGCAAAATTTCAGAAGCAGTTGCCAGATTCATGGAGCAGCATGTAGCAGAATCATTCGAAGTACCAGGCCCAAATAGAATCATGATGGAACAAATTGTCGGTGGTGGGACCACCTACATGGTAACTACCTGCAGGGGGAGGGCATTCAATATGACCCTAGGTTACTTTTTTGCAGGAATTGCTTCCGCACACGAAATTCAAGTATACGAGATTTCATTTGATGAAAATGGATTCCTGATCAAGTTATCAGATGATGTTGATCCTGCGGCCTTCCCTGCTGTTTTTGAATCAGGGGACCATAGAAAAATTATAGAGAGTTACTTGATTGATACACAACTATTTGCTAAGAGATTTAGGGAAGTTGCAGGCCGGAGTCTTATCATTCCTAGAAGAATAGGCGCAGAAGAAGTATCACCTCAACAATTTCAACAAAAGTCAGATGCACTGTTCAAAACACATAGGGCTGCTTCTGAATCACTATTAATGAAGGAAGTATTCAACGAAATTTTCCATCATGATTTAGATATGATAGGACTTGATCAATTCGTTAGCAAGGTGGTAGATGGGTCATCTAGAATCCTACATACTAGAGTGAAGGTACCTTCCCCAATCGGCATGAATCTGTATATGTCTGCATTTGAGGATTTACTATCTATGAGGACAAGAGCATATCTAATCAAAGATATTGATCCAGAAATTCTTCGTAGATTACTAGGGCAAAGGGCTCTAGCAACCCAACTGAATGAGGGGCAAGTAAATACTTACTATGAAGATAAAATGGCAACACCTACGGATTCAGATTCTTTACTATATCTAATGGAAATGGGTGGTGGATTGGATCGAAATCATATCAATCCGTTGTATAGGAGTAAATTGGATGGAATTCCTGAAAATGAAATTAGGGGATGGGTTTTAGAACTGATTGATAAAGGTGAAATTGTTAGGATCAATAATACTGGCCATGAGGGCATAGATAACAAATGGTTCTCTAAGAGGATGGGAGACATCCACGGTACATTGGGCCTATTATCTACTCATAATGCGGAGGATATCGATGACTTAAGACAGCTATATACGGGTGGTCTTACTTATGATGTTAGTACGAAATACGAAGGAACAGAAGCAATATCTTGGGAGCCGAGTCCTCTATCAGACCCCCATGAGTGCTTAAGGGTAAAAATGGTAGATTTACTCGGAAGTGAGGGCCCCCAAACTCTAGAAGATTTAGTTTCTAGATTACCATTTCCGAAGCAGATGATTGAAAACATTCTACATGAACTTGAAGTTAGGAACATCATTACAATAGGATTCTATAGACAAACAGAAGAAGGCGAATTTATTCTTAGGGTAGATGAGCATTATATCACTGGTGGGGAGGAAGATGTGATAGCCTATCGTAACCTTCAGAACTTATTACTAACAAAATCATTCAAACTACATGATGACCCCTTGGAAGCATTATCATCTCACGTCATGATTCAGAAGATGCATGAATTATTAGACCGGGTAAAATCATTCAGATTTGCAGATTGGAAGGATTTGAAGCATGACCCCGATGTAGTCATGGGTAGATTGCTTCATAATAGGGTTGGATATACTAAGAAGGACCAATTACCTCTGCTACTAGGACTTCGTCCAGAGCCATGGATTGGAGAAATGGAATCAAAATTACTTGCTAATATTCCAGAAAATGATAATGTCACCAGGCAACAAGTTCTGATTGATATACCTAGAGATGAAGAATCAAAGTATCTTATGAACAGGGCAAAATATGCGATTAACAATATGGAGAGACAGTTGCTTTGTGTAAAACAATATGAAGAACTTCCCGAACGAAAGAGAAGCCTTTCCCTATTTCATCGAGTTAAAGATGTTTATAATCCGGTACCTTTTGATGACGCATTGGTCGAATTAATAAGAAGAATTGGCCCTGTAAAAAGATATACTCTAGGTTGGTATGTTAGCCGTTCAGGAGATGAATTGGATGACACATTGAGATTATTGTTGGATCAAGGAAGAATCACAAAGGTGATAGCACTACAACCCGAATTGACAGATTTTTATTGCCTATTGGAGGATGCTCCTGAAGTTAAGAAAAGAGTTAGGGAAGATAGGGAGATGCGTATTCTAACTCAATCTGACCCATTTTGCTCTAGATTTATTCAAGAAGTAAGATATGTCCTGAAACAGGGTTGGTATTATCCAGTTTTCAAGGGGGTTGATCCAGTTGGTAGGATCCTAATGTACAAAGTAAACGATTATCTAGAAATTAAAGATATTCATATACCTCATGCATATCTAGATGAATTTGTAGAAAAATTTGATAGATTACTTGAAAATTACCGTGATACTCTAGTTGAAATTTCGGTCCTGACTAATTTTAATGGAGAAAATATTTCTGAAGCTAGAGATGAAACTAAAGAGGCATTTGCTAGAATTGGGTTCAAAGGAATAGGTGATGGTAGAAGGTTAATCCGTGGCGGTGTTATGGATCCAAGACCTGTAAAGGATTCTATTAGGATACTTTTCAATAATCACCATATGCACCAGCATAGCCGTAGTGAAAACGAAACTATGGCTGTAAAATTGGTTAATGAGATTAGGGATGATTTCGCACTAAGGGGGAGATGTGAGACATATCGTGTTGATTTGAAATCAATGGCTAGTGCTAACCAATTGCACCAGGGGACTAATCTCACAGGGCACAGAGTTTATGCTCCATATTCACATTTCCAGAAATTGTTAACGATTAGGAATTTACCTCCTGATGAGGAATTAATAGATGTTCTAGAGTTCTTCACCGACCACTCGGATCCACAATTATTCATGGATAGGCATGCGCTAAGAAGGTCTGAATTCAGAAAACTCGCACAACCACTTATTCGCTCGGGGCATCTAGTACAGGACTATCGAGGGGGATTCAGGACAGTTCATCCTATTATAGCAACAGATCATTGGCAATTTAAACAGGATTATCTCGTAGAGCTGATAAAGGATGTACCAGTAATTACAATGAAACAATGTGAGAAGATGGCCGGCAAGCCATACATGCCTGAAGAGATTATGACAGTACTACAACATCTAGTTGATGAAGGGGAATTCATTAAGGGATTCTTACTTGAGGATTTAAATGAAGTATGTTGGGGTAGAAAGGATATGCTTGAGAGTGCCTCAAATATCCAGGAAATGAGGGATTTCGTGTTACCTCCATCGGATCCATTGGCGCCATATTTTGCTAAACTATTAAGGGAGAGATTTGGATTTGGTTCTGCCTATCTTGTTTTCTTTGAAGAGGAGCCAATTGCTGCATTTAAAGCAAATACTAGAGAGAATATTATCGATGTCACAGACCTTGTATCTGATCCAAAATTGGAAAAAGAGGCACTGCGGGTAATCAAAGAGTTTGCTTGGGAGCATCAAATGCCACTAAGAGGGAAGATAATAGACAAAATTAAGAGGCGCTAATCTTTTTCTTTTTAGGCATGAATGGTTCCATCAATCTAAGAATGTTATTATGTAATTCTGGTAATATTTCGAAAAGTACTATTGCAATAAAGAACATTGCTATGAGGCTACCGAATTTTGCCGCATATGAGTGCGAAAATTCAAACATACTCATTCCCAACCAATTCCAATCTCTATATGTCATGTCTAGATAAATTATGCCAGCATTTCTGAATACATTAAGGAAATGAATCAATGGAATAGTAATGAATAATGCCCTGAATCTCTTTTTCCAAGGTGAGATCTGTAATGCCACAAGTGCTCCAACAAAAACAATCATTGATTGTAGGGCGCTACATGCCAATATTATTGATACACCAGCTGGTGTTCCATCTTGTGTAAGTATGGGTATGAAAAAGCCACCTTCTCCTAGTGGTTCAAGATATAACCATGGATTGCCTGTGAATTCTGAAAATAGTGATGTTGTTCCATCAGAATACTCAACTTGTGTCGGTCCAATATTAAGATCAGCAATTCCAGTCATCCGTAAAATAAAAACTGCTTGAACTGCAGTAATCCAAACTATTGCTACAGATAGGTAAGGGATCCATGAGACTGCTAAGTAAGGTAGTGCAGACCAAAATACACACCCCTGTAACCAAGTAATTGCCGGGTCATTTTTGCCTTCATTCTCCGTTTTAATTGACCAATAACCGACTAGTATCCCGAAAGGCAATGCTGCTGCTGAAAATAGGATAAGTACTGGATCTGATAATTCGATGTAGTGGGGTGTGTCAAGGAAGAAGTATAACGAAATAGATAACCAGCCAATTGCAGAAATTTTAGCCGAATTAGATATTTTAAAATGGAATGAAATTCCAAGAAATGATAACCCGAACAATGCGAATAACACTCTAATTTCTTCAATATTCATTAATAATTTTCAACTCCACACATGTCTCATTAGTACTACTTGAGGTGTCCTGACTCAACAACTCGTAAATAGGCTATGCGTCAGCGATTGGTCAGAGGGGACATGATGAACATAGACTTCGACGCCTTTTTGACAGCATACAAAGATGATTTATCTAATGCGTTAAGCACTCTAGATTCTGATGCAATTCAGAATATCGTGGGATACGTGATTTCAATATTAGATAGTGGTGGAACAATACATTTCATTGGTAACGGAGGTTCGGCAGGAACGCCTTCACATTCAGCCGGGGATTGGAGTAAAGAATTGGGGATAAAGACAATTTGTCATACTGATAATATCACATCTCTGACAGCCTGGTCTAATGATACAGGTTACGGAAACGTGTTTGCAGGCGCACTTGGTACATGGGCTAAAGAAGGTGATTTGGTAATTGGATATAGTGGCTCTGGAAATTCAGAAAATGTCCTTAATGGTATGAATAAGGCAAAGGAGATTGGTTGTATTACTGTAGCGATTACTGGTAATTACAAAGGCGGTAACGGTGGTAAATTAGCACAACTTGTTGATGTGGCAATAATTTGTGATACGACTTCAATGGAAAGAATAGAAGATCTTCAATTAATTATCAATCATATGATTAAGGAAGCAGTCAAGGCTGAAAGGGGATTACCCAGCCATTCATGAGGAGTTACCATGTTGCCACACAGGCATTTGGCCAGAATAACAGATATTTGCGAATTACCCCCTATGCCTCGTTCTAGTAATTGGAATGGCATAGACATTGCATATTTGGATAGGGACGGTGTGTTGAATATTGGGAGTGAGAATTATATCAATAGAGTTTCAGAACTTGTAGTTTTACCAGGTTCGGGAGATGCAGTTGCTTCGATACGCAAATCGGGATTTAGAATTTGTATTGTCACCAATCAATCACCTATTGGCAGAGGTCTTTGGTCCCATGATAGATTAGCTGAAATTAATTCTGCCCTACAAGAAGAACTTCTTTCTCAAAATCCAGACGCATATCTAGATCTAATCTTGTATAGCCCATATGCCCCCTGGGATAATGCCTGGTCTCGTAAGGGCAATCCTGGAATGCTCCAAGTAGGTAGGCAAATACTTGATGCCGCAAATAAAGAAATTAGAATCGATAAATTTGATTATGGCCCTAATTATAAATCAGTTGCAGAGGGTAACTCCTTTATGGTCGGGGACAGAATCGCTGATATGAAAGCAGGTATTTCATTTGGGATTCGAACTTTCCGCTGCGATCCAAATGTAGGTATTAGCGATGTTCTTTCTAGAGTATTAAATTTCGATGATAGGGGGGACAATATCTGAATGGGTTGGATTGGTCTAGATGACACTGACTCAGTAGAAGGTGGTTGCACTACTTGGGACTTTCACTTACTACTTTCAGAAATAGAAGAATCTGGATTTGAAATTAATAATGCACCAAGACTTGTTAGATTGTGGCCCTTTGCCCCCGATAGAACAAGGGGGAATGCAGCACTTTCTGCAGAAGTAATTGTCAATTCTGGAAATGAATTAGAATTCATCGGATTAATAGAAAATTGGTTTAATTCACGATATTTAATCGAAAATGATTGGGATGCGCTACCTCATAATCCATCTTTAGTTTGGACAATAAATCAATTTCCCGAGGAATGGTATTGGGATGGTGTCAGAAATTTTGTCGATCCAGAGGTGCGCATGGAAAAGTTAAACCAAATTAATGGTGTAAAATATTGGTATCGTGGATCTAACAGGGGTGTCGTGGGTGTGACCAGCTCGATTGCATGGAGGGGTTTGAAAGATTGGACATGGGAGGCGACTGCGTGGAGAAAGCAAGCTTTGATTGGGCAAGATAGAATTGTATCTAATTCAAGGGTTACAGAGATGTCAGAAAAATTCCCTCAGACAATTCTTAATCGGGATCCAAATGCAGGTAAATCATTGATTACTCCTAGAACCCCCTGCCCGGTACTATATGGTGTTAGATCAGAAAATGAAATTGTGGCCAACGAAGCACACAAATGGTTACAAGAATCTAATGATGTGGAAGACGCAGTCGCAATGAGGGTTCATCGTACGAATCAAGCAACAGATGACCACATAATTAAGGTCAAATATGGGGTGGTGATTTCAGAAATAATCGAAGTGAAAGGTGGCCACGCATCACTATCTGTGTTTTCAGGTGATAAAAAATATTCACTGGTTGCATTCAAACAAGGGGGGGAGGTAAATTCGCTTCTTCGAAGAACGGCAATAGGAGATATCGTTGGTTGGCGTGGTTTGTCATCTCCTGAAGATGAAATCCATCTCGAATCATTAATCGTATTGGATGCCTCACCTAGGTTTTTGGAAAGACCAATATGCGACTGTGGTCATCGATTTCAAAGGCAAGGTCGAGGGCAACCACTAAGGTGCTCTGATTGTGGTAAATTAACCAATTCTATATGGAAGGGAGTAGAATTTGATAATGAAGGTGAATGGATGGAGCCTTTGCCTTCTCATCGCAGACATCTTGCAAAACCTCTGAACCGTCAAGCGAAGGGATAATTGATGGGTTACTTGTCCGAGGGGCAATGGTAGAGACTCTAACAATAGCATACGTGATGTTGTTCCTCATATCTGGTGG
>CAYNXD010000013.1:0-3814 GCA_964401115.1 uncultured Candidatus Poseidoniales archaeon
TATCGTTGATTATTATGCGGTGATGGATTCTCTGAATGTACTGCGAGCAGACCACTATCCAAGAGTGACTGAGACTATTGACGGGATTATCGAGATGATTGAAACTCTGCTTGAAAAGGAACACGCATACGTTGGGGATGACGGTGTCTACTTCCATGTAGAATCTGCGCCTGAAAAATTTGGACAACTTACAGGCCAGAGTATTGAGGCCGTCCGAGCAGGCGCAGGAGGAAGAGTTGGTGGAACTGGTAGTGGAAAGAAAGACCACAAGGACTTCGCTCTGTGGAAATTTGCAAAACCTGGTGAGCCGCAATGGGATAGCCCTTGGGGTTCAGGGCGCCCTGGATGGCACATCGAATGTAGTGCAATGAGTTTGCAGTACTTTGGAGAACAATTCGATATCCACGGTGGAGGTGATGACCTTCGATTCCCTCACCACGAGGCCGAGATCTTCCAATCCGAATGTTGTACTGGAATCTCTCCTTTGGTCAATCACTGGATGCATAACGGATTTGTCAATGTTGATGGCGAGAAAATGAGCAAATCACTCGGCAATTTCTGGACAGTTTCTGATGCTTTGGAGAACTATGAACCACTTGTACTGCGTCATGCACTACTGAATGCACACTATCGCAATCCAATTGATTTGTCTGAACAATTCTTGGAAGATGGAAAGCGTAGTCAAAGCAGGCTTGAGGATGCCTATCGAGACGCTCTAATTGCTTGGGATGAAGTGGCACATGATTCCTTGGTGACTCTACCTCGCCCACAACTTGGTGGTGATGGCCTCGCCCATACACTGGGTATGCTAGAGAAATTAGGTGAAGAATGTGCTAAATCAATGGATGATGATTTCAACACCCGAGAAGCTCTAGCCAAAGTTACAGCCGCAATCAAATTGATGAACAAAGTAATCAACTCAGAAATTGGTGATGATGACCGGCATGCATTAGCATTCTACAACATTGAATGGTTAGAGGAATTTGCGGGCGCTGCTCTGGGCTTGCTCCCAAGTAGAGAAGATGCTATGGCAGAGCCTGAAGAAGACCCTCGGCGAGTTGAACTTGAACCGGTTGTTGGAGAACTTCTCATCAAACGAGCAGCGGCAAGAGAGGCAAAGGATTGGGATGCAGCAGATGCTATCCGTGATGAGTTAGCAAGTCTAGGAGTGACAGTTCAGGATACTGCAGATGGCCCAGTTTGGGAAATTAACTAGAGGGCCTGAACGCCATCCAAACAGCCACGCCACTACCAAATAAGATTGACAAGGCTACAAACACCATTATCCAGTACAATGGAGAGGAAGGGTCTAGCATAGATGCAGAAATGCCACCTTCATCTGTAGAAGATTGTGAGCCGCCACACTCCATTGTAGTGCAAGCCCATTCACCATCGGAACAAAAACAGGAATTACAATCGACATTCTTGGTTTCACCTTCATTACATTCTGACTCGACTATTGGTTCTTCATTATCATCCGGAGGATCTGGCGTAATAGGGTCGTCTTCTGGGGGAATGAAAGTTTCACTACGATTTCCATTAGCATCAAATGAGACATTGTAGTACCTAGAATAGAGATCGATTGTTCCTTTACTGTTGAATGGCTGTGAGCGGTTCAGAACGTCGAAATAACGGTCATCGCCGTAGGTGAATACAGAATCAAGAGGGACCGCACCTAGTGTTGAGTGAGATTGATCCAACCAAGCATTGAATTCGCTCCAAGTGTAACTCTGATTACCCCACTCGTCGAACATTTCTTGACGGTCGAAACGCATAGCTTTGGTTAATTCTGATTCTATATAGGAGAATGTTTGAGAACCATCTTGCACACTACTGTATGTGATATCAACCGCTTTTTGGAAGCCATCTCCTGTGATTATTTCGTAATCGTTACCGTTCATAGCTTGCATTAAATCTACATCACCATAGACTGGCAAACCACCTACAATAGAAAGTCGCACATCAGGGTCGATTGCCTCGATTAGTGTTCGATATGGATTTTCAGCAATGTTGTCAACAACTAGTAAGTCGGCAGCGAGGCCTTCTTGGATTCTACCAATATGAGTATTCCAGCGCATAGCATCAGCAGCGTTACTTGTAACCATCTGAACCAATTCATAATCAGAAAAGGTGTCACCCATCTTGTTGGTATCCCACCAATCTGCCATCTTCAATTCGTGAAGTGGGCTCTTAGCACCAGAAGGCGACCAATCGGGAGCCAATGTAAGCCTTACACCTGCATCCTTGGCAAGGTCCGGGCGGGCAGTATCACCGTAAAGCAACATGTTGGACATCGGCGACCAAACCAAGGTAGCTTCAGCCGCAGCCATATCTGCAAACTGGGCCTCCCTTAGAGGGACTCCATGAATCAGAATTGTTTCTCGAAGAAGTAATCCCTGGTCCTTGAGAATTTGGAATTCATTTAGTGATGAACCATCGACTCCTTCGGCAACATGAACAAACCAACCGTCAAGTTGCCCAGATTCAGAATCTTGGATGATGTGGGAGCCGTCATATTCAGGATCGTATGCTGCATCACAAACAGCACATGTCTTGACATCATCATCACCGAAATTGTAGTGCTCGATATTTCTAGCAAGAATACTATCCCATGCATCTCCGCTGCTTGAAGGACCGCCTTGAATCGATGTAGTACCACCAACGATAGATCTGACTTCAGCATATTTCACAGCCTCATCAGCCAATCCCCACATATTTCCTTGTAACATGAATACCTTAGGCCAAGAGACTTGAGATTTGTATGTTGGATTGTCTTTCCATTGGTAACGATTTGTGTAAAATTGGCCATCTTCAGGAGTATAGTCCCATAGTGGGAGATAGTTGTAATGGTAGTGATTATGCATATCAATCAAACCAGGGAAAATTGTACCTTCAGTCTCGAAAAACGGGACGCCTTCTAGATTCAGATAAGATGGATTTGGTCCGCTCCAAACATCAACTATCATACCATCAGTTACCAAAATATGTCCATCATTCAACACCCCCTGCTCAGAAGTCATTGTCGCTACTCTGCCAGTTAGAACGTAGGAGCCTTCGTGGATATGGTCTCTAGGAGTGTAGCAGGAACCTTGCCAGTGAGTTCCTTGTGGCCACGATGCGGCATTGGCCAAGCCCGGAGTTGGGTCTCCAACCTTGCCCCATGCCCCGCTAGATGACCGCCCATACGACACGCCGTAATCAGAATCTAGTTCAGGGAATGAAAAACTGTCAATTTCCACCCCATACTGGTTGGAAAGGTGTGCAGTGTCTCCATCGAAATAAGAGAATTCAAGACCTGTTACTGAGCGATAAAATACATTTCTCTCTTCCGGTGATAGAGTGGTATTCCACCCAATTGCACAAGGAGGTGAGCCCCCATTGGGATCATCATCCAACCACCAACCACCAATGTTAACTTCCTGATCCGTAGGGTTCCACAATTCAATGAACTGGTCAGAACCAGCATCTATCCAACCATCACCGTTCCAGTCCGTACCATTATGTTCCGCATCATCTGGACTAACCAATATTTCCGAGATTACAACGTGGTCATGGGCAGCATCGTCCGAGATATGAGCGCTACTCGGTGGAGAGAAGGGGATTAGGACTGCAATCAGTAATGCTGAGAGCAGAAGTGACAAGCGATGGCTTCTCATTGTGACACCTACAGTCAAGGACGATTCATAATCGCTCTTACAACTCGGATTGCATTAAACTACAAAAATTAACTAAAAATGAAATTAATGCCTAAAGGCATTCGCGCGTCAGTCACAAATAGGCGCGGCGGCTCGGATTGATTGATGAGCAGCCAGAC
>CAYNXD010000014.1:0-4293 GCA_964401115.1 uncultured Candidatus Poseidoniales archaeon
TATTCTGTAACCCGTGCTGCAACCTTGAAACAGTGCGAAGGTACCGCTCTAGCGACAATGCCAGATGTAGTTCTAATTGATAGTGGTTGGAAATCAGGAGATCCTGTTGATACTGCAAGTAGGCTAACTTCTGACCCTGAATTCGATTTGAAATGCAGAGTTGTATTAATTTCATCAGATTCTGGAGAAGAATATCTGATGTCAGCAGCTCAAGCGGGAGTTTCAGAGGTTCTTGCAAAACCCGTCGACATGGGTCTTCTATTGACTCAACTACAAAAACATGCGAACAAATTGTTCGTCCCCCCGCCTGCAGATATTAACAAGGGGGCAAAGGGTGGTTACTTCGACATTCAAGTTACAGCAGGGGACCCCTCATGGTCACTACCAATTCTAGAGCAATTGCTTGGAGATGAAGCATTAGATGATGACTTTTTGAACAGCATCATGAATCAGGTTGAAGAAAATCTGGAAGGTATTGAAAATCTCGATTCCGATGCACTAAAAACAATTCTAAGAACTACATTCGATGCACTTATTCTTGATGCAACGGAAGAACATGGTGAAGGGGAAGAAGCGCAGCGAATGAGTCGCCTAGAAGAGGCACTTGATTTACAAGCCGAGAGATTGGAAGAGGCGATTGAATCTGTGATTGATCCCGTATTAGACGAGAAACCTTCCAAGGTCGCTATGCTGACTGAAGAAACGGGACTCGTGCCTACTGATCCAGATGCATTGAATATGACGGTAAGAACACTAGAGTTGATACAGGAACTTCTTTGGGAAATTGGAATCCCGGGAAGACTTTCCGATACGACTCTATCTTCTAGGGTTGAAGAATCTGTAGTCCTAGCACAAGATGCTAAGGAAGCACTAGAGATATTCCTTCCCGAAAATGATGACGAGACCTGATAGTTGGACACTGTTTATAGTCGGCCAACTGAGGGAGCAGATTACTGCACGGGTGTGGCGAGATAGAGAGTGGTAATCAGATGAGAGATAGTAAGAAAGTCATTGACGGCCAGTATTACACTTCAGCAGAAGTTTGTAATTTCATGGTCGGGCTTTCAACAAAGGACCCTGTTAATTCTAGAGTATTGGAGACAGGTTGTGGAGAAGGAGCATTTGTCGATGCTTTATTGAAATCTGACTACAAAGATATAGTTGCATGCGATATAGATGAAGAAAACATTATTCAAAATCGACTGAAATTTGGTAATAAGGCTGAATTTAGGCATGAAAATTTTTTAGAAACGAATCTAGATGAAAAATTCGATTTAATCCCAGGGAATCCGCCTTATGTTCAATGGAATAATATCCGTCCTGAAATTAGAGATATGCTAAGTTCAGATAAATTTTGGAAGCAGTACTCAAATGGTGAATGGGACCTTCTATATGCGTTTATCATTTGGAGCATAGAGAAACTTAGAGATGGTGGAGAGTTAATTTACATCGTGCCATATAACTGGTTCACTTCAACTCATGGAAAAAGCCTCAGGAATTATTTAATCGATAATGGTCGATTCGACATCATTTGTTATTTCTCAGAATTCAAACTCTTCAAAGACTGTTATCCAAATAACATCGTTTTCAAGTACACCAAAACCGATGACAAGGCCCAGGACATACTAGTTTCTAGATACATGGATAGAGATGGTAATGTTAGCGAAATAATAGAAGCCATTGAAGCCGGATTTGAAGCCGTAGGAGATGCACCGTACGAAAATGATGACCATTCCCATAGAATTTTCACAATGCCACAATTCCAAAAGGATGAGACTTGGTATCTAGCAACTCCATCCGAGATGGAAGAAATCGCTTCCCTTGAGCGAACTACATGTGGCCAAGTTGTTGGAGACCATCTAGACGTAGGAGTTGGGATTGTTAGCGGTTATGACAAAGCCTTCCTTCTAACAGATGATGAGGCATCTAACCTGTCCGCTAAGGAGAAAAAATATGTCTTCCCTTTCATCAAGGCTAAGAATTGCAATCAATACGAAATAGCGGGGCACACATCATACATTTTTGTTGATTCCATCAAAAACGAAACTGAACTCAAATCTCTACCTAATATCTATGAAAGATTGAATATACACAAGGGCAGACTTGAGGAGAGATACGGGGTTGGCAAAAAGAATTGGTGGGAATGGGCTACCATTAGAAATATGGATTTATTTCAAGAAAACTTAGACAAACCGAAGATTTTCGTCCCATGTAGAGACAGAAGTTTACATGCAAGATATTCCTACACAAACCAACGAGTTTACGGTTCAGGGGATGCCTTAATGATTGCTAAACGAGAAGACCTGAGAGAGGATTTGAGATACGTACTTGCTTGGCTAAATTCTAAAATGATCAATGACTGGTACTTCATCAAAGGATCAAACTCAGGACATCGAATCCTATACACTCAAGCATATGTTAGCAAAGTACCTCTTCTACTAATTGATTGGGATAATGAAGAGCATGTGGCTGCACATGATGCCATAGTTGAAGAAGTGCAACTGAAACTAGGTGGAGATGCCTCATTTAGTCAAAGTAATTTAGAAGCACGTTTTAGAATTATAATGAATAAGACCTGAGTTGCTCATCGTTAAATACCTCCTCTGTTTTGGAAATGTTGTGGAAGAAATATTTGGAATGCTAGAGCGACTAATTATTGAACATGCCTCAAAAATGGGGATTATCAATGGCCATTGGGAAAAGAAGAAGGTCAATTCATTGGTGGATGCTATTATCGCTGCTGTAATTCGCTCAGAGATGACATTGGAAGAGTTCGACGAATGTTTGAAGAAGGCTGATAGCGGGGATGTCATAAACCTAGAATTTTTTAACAAAGGGGGTAATGTTTGGGATTTCATTGACTCAAATTTGCACCCATTTGCAAAAGCGCTTTGGTCTCAACGTTCCACAGCTATTGGCACCCCAAACGCGGCTAGTGGAGAAGGGGAATTGATGTTCCTTTTCCTGTCGCCAGATATCACCATGCCAGCAAGGGGAGATCTTGATGTAAAAGGCGAGGAAATAGAACTAAAGGGAAATCTAGCTCGGGTTGAGGGTTTAATTTCTGGTAGGCAACTACGTGAAGAAACTGTGGCTCTTGCCAATAGATATGGATTGCCTCCAAATACACCCCACAGGCGGCCAAAAGAACAGGCGGCAGAACTTGAGAAAATTGCTCATGAGTCGCATTGGATTTCTGAACTTGCAAAAATTAGTTCTAATGATAGAGAAAAATTCATCTTTGAATGGTTAAGAATTGTCAGCCCTAATGCCACCTTGAAACATGCAAAAAAAATGCTTTCGAGTGGATTTATTACCAAGGAAATGCAGAAAATGATTGTGAAATTGTTATACTCAAATATGGTAAGCACAGGAAACTGGTCCAAGATAATCTTCCTAGGTGATGGGAGTTCCAGTATAGTTTGTACCGATGACTTATCTCATTTTAACAGTCTAATCGATTCAGGTAGGATTTCAATTGGTGGTGATTATTTTCGAATTTGGCAGGATTTCAATATAGGCTGGTATATCGAACCAAACTAGATACAAAGGAAGCCTACGGCTTCCTGTATCTTTGCTAAGTTATTGGCGAATGAATTGAAGGCTGACTTACACTCCCACCCCTCAGGAGGACACAATATGGCTGATCAAGATGGCTTGCCGCCGATTTGGGGAGAAGGATGGAATCCCACCGTTTCTCTAGAATTTGAACAACCACTGAAAGTGGCTGATGTCCGCCAAAAAATGATGTTAGAAGTAGCACAACAAAGTGATGGACATCTCAGAGTTTTTGCATTCATATGGGATGAAATGACATCTGAAATAGAAGAATGGGATGGAGAAGAATTCCACATTTTTTCTAATGATTTAGTTTCTGCAATACAAGATAATCTTGGGCGCAGGGGGAGTGAGGAGCTAACCTCTCAAATCTCTCAGGAGGATGTCGTCCCTCGACGTAGTGGTAATTTACATCTTGATAGACGCTCTGAACGCTTTGCAATTGATTTACGACTTGCTCTACGTAGGATTGCCCATGAACAATCCATTACAATTGAACAGAGATTGCAATGGCAAAGATGGATGACTAGGACTCGTAATCTAGATGATAGTCTAAAGACGCTCTTTACCGAAGGTCTTGAGACCCCTGATGGAGGAAAATTCGGGGGGAAGGGATTCAGATCTACTTGGCAAGAAGGCATTGTTGCTTGTGCTAGCGCCCTAAACAGAGCAATTGACCAACCTGAGGGTATGCGGCATTCAGGAGACATAGTTGCACCAATGATTAGAGATGTT
>CAYNXD010000015.1:0-5965 GCA_964401115.1 uncultured Candidatus Poseidoniales archaeon
ACAATTCCAACCCTTGTTTTTTTCATCATCGGCAATTGCCCTCCTTAGTTCTGGCAAACCGTATGAGGGGGAGTATCCATTTTCTTGTCTTGCAAGAGCATCTTGAAACGCTTGAACCATATGATTAGGGGTTGGTAGTCCTGGGTAAGCTAGAGGGTCGCCGATGTTTAGTTTAATGATTTCATGACCTTCTTTTTCTAATTTGGTGGCTGGCACTACAACATCCCTGATAGCATACTCAATCTGAGATGCCCTATCTGCAACAGGAATTGGTTCCATAATATACCCTCAAATCTACCATGTATCATGGTCAGTACGCTTTGTTGGGGATGCAAGAACGACTTCTTCATCCTCCCCCTTTGCTATTAGACGTGCAGCCCTCATCATTGTGGCCGACCCACCAACCAAACCTATTCCACTTTCTATCAGGAATGTGAAAATTGCTGGTAACAATAGAAGTGCAGATGAAGCGGCAACGAGTAACAGTATAATTATCACCAGTACAAACGGCTTTAGAGCAGGAATCGGTATGAAAAATGCAGTTCCCAAACCCAGACAAGTAACTATTACTGCTTCGATCAATGACATTCCAGTTGTTGTGCATGCCTCTCTAACAGCCGCTATTGTCCCCCCTTGTTCTCTTATTCTATTTGCAATATGAATACTAAAATCAATACCTACTCCAACCAGGATAGAACCAATCATTACAGTCACTAAGGATAATGTTACATCCATTTGCTGCATAACCAACCATTGCATACATACGGTGAAGACAACCGGTAAGGTTGTTAAAAATGCGTATCTTGGGTCTCTGAAAACTACAGCCAAAGTCAAGAGGGTAGCTATTAGGGCAAATCCAAGTGAAGTCCATTGAGATCCTACAATCAAATCATTTACAGCGATAGTAACTGCAGCGACACCAATTAAAGGTGAAGATGAAATCCCTCCGGGATAATTTTGCTCAGCATAGATATTAACCTCATCAACTGCTGCTTGAGTCTCCTGGACGTTCATGAATGGCATGTCAATGTAAATGAGGCTACGTTGGTATGTTTCATTGATGAATAACTGCCTCGTTTCTTGTGTTAGCGATGCATAGAAAACATCGAGTAGGAAAATTTGTGCTCTTTTGTTTGCATCGTCATCAGTATTGAAGGTGCTAAGGACCTTCCAGAAAGTTGCATCTTGTTCTTCTTCTCTATCGAAAATTACATCGCAAACCTCTCCTCCTGTACCACCAATTATGTCACAGAAAGGAAGTACAGAGGTTCCAGATAAATTAACCGATACCCCTACCGATTTCATTAGGAAAACAATGCTTACAGCATTAGTCCTATCAACTCTATCAGTTCGATTTTCTAGAACTTCAATATCTTGTAATTTCGAGAATGGGTCATCGTTCTCTGTTGAATCATCGTCTCGATCGCCAGCAACTGCTCCATCAACTAGCAACATCCCTATTTGACCTGCATTAAATTCCTCACTATACTGCTTCATTTTCAAAATAGGGGGCTGCCCTTCAGGTGCCATATCAAGCAAATCGATATTTTCCTCTACTTGGGGTCGTGCCCAAACAGCTGAAGCAAGCATCAATATAATGAAAATAGCCAAAGTAGATTTGGCCCAGTTAATAGGTTGTTCAACAACAAATTCAATTACCTTCGGAGGGGGGTGGCTAGGCTTCTTCAAATCTAGTAACATTGTCAAATTTGGGACCATGATCATTGTGAGCAAATAAACTACAACTATTCCACCAGCGAGAGCGATTCCAACGGTTTTAATTGGCGCCATTGGGGTTGAAACAAGAGAAATAAATCCAATAACCGTCGTGATTGCAGAAAGAAGAACTGCTTTACCTGTAGATTGCAGAGCTATTGCCATTTTTTCTTCAGGGGTCCCAGATTCTTCCGCATAGCGATTAGTTATGTGTAGTCCATATGAAACTCCAAGTGCAAGTAAAATAGGCCCTACGATAATCACCGTCATAGTTACTTCATAGTCAAGATAACCAATTATCCCTAGAGTACACCATACTGAACATAGAGTGGGCAGCCCTGAAATAATCAGGACTTTAGCGCCCTGAATAGGTCTTACACGACCAGTTTGAATCAAGTCTGAATGGAAAATAAACAATCCTAAAGCAACAGCAACAATTCCCCAGGGGAAAATCTGCCAAAATAGTACAAATGAATACTTTGTAACTGAGTTTGTGATTGGTACTGGGCCTGTTAGAGTCATTGTTAATCCTAGGCACTCTGGGGCGGTTCCATTTTCACCATCTGGTCTGTTTTCGCAACCAGATTGTTCCTCATTCCAATTATTATCACTAGAGATTTGTTCAATCCAGCATTCTGTATATGTGATAATGTCTGTATATGCCTCTGCTTCCCTTTGACCTCCAGTTTTACAAACATCTGGAATTTCACTTGCGTTAAATCCAGTATCAACTACACCCACCACAATTACTCCGCGATTCGGGAATCCCACAGTTGATAATGCACCTGCGCCAACATCTCTGTATAATTTGTCTTTAGCGTTTGGCGGAAGTTCTGAAGTTATCTGATTAACTCTATTTTGATCGTCAGGTATGCTGTAACCACCAAGTGTATCTCCTAAATCATCAATTTGGTCATTAATTTGCTGTGACAAATCATCGTCTCCAATAGCATTGCTAACAAAGGCTTTAGCAACTCTCGGGGCCGAAGAATTAACTTCTTTAACAACCGTTGAAATCGATAAAATATAGATAATTCCATCTTCCTCACCGCCGTCAGAAACGGCTTTATTTAGCTGTCTTTCAATTAAATCCAATTGTTTTAGAATTTCTACATCAGTCACTCCCTGAATTTCAGACTCTACATAAATAATCATAGCATTGGTAGTCCAATCTTCTTCAATTGTTGATATATCGTTCTTTACATCGGAATTATCGGGTAGGTAAACTTCTAAGTCACCATTCACATTTAGAGAAGTCGTCCCAGTCCATTTATCCAAAATTCCTGAATGGAAAAGAAAGAACATAGTTACTAGCAGGCATATTACAACAGTTGGTGCAGGAAATCTAGTCAAGACTCCGAAAACTGACATCTTTCGTAGTTCTTTCCTTATTCTTCTGGGTGCTGCAAGGATTGCTTCCATTGCCACATCAGTATCAATATCAGATAGTTTGTCTTTGACCATTTCTGATGTTTCCATTATCTTATTGGAAAGTTGCTTGGTTGGACGTTTTGCATTCGCATCTGCGTCCCCCCTTGTATCCGAGATGTTCTCCACCAATATCTCCTGCCATCAATTCACCATTTAACCTATCAGCAAAATGACCACGCTTACGCGTGATTATCAAACAATTCAGATTAGCGGCATGAATGTTGTTTAATTCTGAGCGGTAGTATATTGAATAACAACCTTGGGCGATGTGATAGGGGACCCTTGCTGTTAACGTGTGATGGGGCCTGGTGGGATTCTAAATGGCAGAGCCGCGTATTAAAGAGAAGCGCTGGACGATTGACTTGGAAAAGAAAATCCAAGAAGAACATTATGATGATAAACAGGCATATAACAAGAGGTACGGATTCAAACCTGATTCGGAAAAAGAGTTGTTTGTAATTGATACTCCCCCGCCTTACCCCAGTGGGACTTGGCATATAGGTGCAGTAGCACAGTATTCTATGATTGATGTTATTGCTAGAAGTCAGAGATTAATGGGGAAGGAGGTATTCTTTCCTTGGGGTGTTGATAGGAATGGAATTAACATCGAATTTACAGTTGAGAAAAACACTGGAAAAAAGATGAAGACATACGATCGCTCTGAGTTTCTAAAATTGTGTGAAGAGACAATCGAAGAGTACACTCAGGCGATGCGAGATACAGCTAGTCGTGTGGGTTTGTCATGTGATTTTGAAAAAGAATATTTGACAGATTCTCCATCATATAGGGCGGTCACTCAGGCTATTTTTGTTGATTTATTCAAGCGTGGTGATGTTGTTGAGGACTTGCGTCCTAACATTTACGATCCGGTAGAAGGAACAACAATTGCAGATGCTGAAGTTGAGAGGATTAATCGGATGACTCAGTTAATTGATGTTAGGTGGGTAACAGAAAGTGGAGATGAAGTTATTATTTCGACGACTCGTCCTGAATTAATTTGTGCCTGCGGAGTAGTTGTTGTACATCCTGATGATGTGCGATACAAGCATTTAGTGGGTCAGAAAATTCAACTACCTGTAGATGTTCATGGGCGTAGTCAAAGCGTAGAAATCAAAACTCATCCCTCAGTAAAGACAGAATTTGGTTCGGGAGTTTTGATGGTTTGTTCCTTCGGTGATCAAAATGATGTGGCTGTATTTAGAGAGTTAGGCCTAACACCATATCAAGCCATAGGTTTGGATGGGTGTATGACAGAGATATCTGGGCCTCTTTCTGGAATGTCGGTTGAAGAAGCTAGGGAAGCAGTAATTGAAATTCTAGATGAAGGGGGTAGGATTGAATCAATTGAATCTCGACAACAAGAGGTTCCAGTATCTGAACGAGGTAAGAACCCAGTAGAAATCATTCTGTTAAAGGAATGGTATGTTCGTCAAACACATATGCAAGAAAGAATGGCTGAACTATCTGATCAAATAAATTTCATCCCTCCAAGAAATAAGCAATTCTTGTTAGATTGGATGGAAAATATTACCATTGATTGGCCAATTAGTAGGCGTCGCTGGTATCATACTGAAATTCCAATTTGGTACTCTGAAGATGAAACAAAAGTTGTAGTTCCCCCTGCTGGGATATACGTACAGCCATGGAAGGACAATCCTCCTGATGGTTCAAGAGTTCTTGACAGGGAAACAAGAGATGATTTGGGTTCATGGAGTGATTTGGGTAAATCATTGGGCACATTATCTGGGGAGGAGAAGGTATTCGATACATGGATGGATTCATCCAATTCGAATCTTTTTGTTTCAGGATATCTTAATGATCCAAAAACATTTGAGCGTGCATTTCCTACTGGAATCCGGCCTCAAGGCAAAGAAATTGTAAGGACTTGGCTATATTATACACTATTAAAATCAGCATTACTAATGGACAAACCTGGTTTTCAAAATGTCTGGATTGATGGACTTGGAATGGACCCATGGGGTAGAAAAATGTCAAAGTCATTAGGTAATGGAATCGATGCAAACTCAGTCCTAGAGTGTGGTGCTGGTGGAAGAACTGGTTCATGGAAGGTTAAGGGTCCCAAAAATACAGTCAATCTAAAAGCAAATAAAATTGGTTCCGAATGTTTTCGCTTATGGAAGGCATGCGATGCGCAGGTTGGTGATGATTTCCAAATTAATCCAGAAGAAATAGAGGCAAAATATTACGGCGTTTTGACGAAGTTATTCAATGTCGCAAGATTTGCAAGTCATTTTGATATTCCAGAAGATTTAGATTCTATACCTGATGATTTATCGATTTCAGAGAGATGGATTCTATCAGAATTTTCTATTGTTAATCTGTCTGTAAAAAGAGCTTGGGGTGAGATTGATATCTATACTGCGGCTCAAAATATCAAGAATTTCGGGACAGGTGTATTCCCTAGCCATTGGCTTGAAATGGCGAAATCACGGTTGTATGACGGGGACCAATCAGCATCATGGACATTGCATCGAATAGTGCGTGACTTATTGACAATGTTTAGTCCTATTTGCCCATTTCTTTGTCACCATTTATCGACAACATTGTACGGCAAATCAGCTGTTGAAATCGATGAATTCCCCAACCTCCCTGATTCAAATTTGGCGGAAGATTCTGAAGGCGAAGATTTACGGAAATTAACTAGTTTAATTACAGAATTCAATTCTGATGTTTGGGCTGCAAAAAATGATGCGGGATTGGGTCGAGGAAAACCAATTGAGGGAATTGAAATACCTTCAGAATTAATAGAATTCAAATCTCATTTGATTGCTATGCATAAACTTGAGTGATAACAATA
>CAYNXD010000016.1:0-9894 GCA_964401115.1 uncultured Candidatus Poseidoniales archaeon
TTTAATCCTTCAAAGTGGATTGTAACTGGTGGATTCTTCGGGGAAAGAGTGGATCCTCCAATTATTTGGATGGCGTTTATGACTATTACACCAGTATTCATTTCCCTGATGATGGTTTTACATGCCTGGAGCAAGGCTGGGAATTCTTTACAACCGCTTCTCGTTCTCCTATCCTTCATCCTAGCAACTAGAGCATCCCACCTTTGGATTGCGTTCAATCACCCACAGGTTCTCCTAATGGTTGGATTTAGTTCACTGGTTGCGCTAATATGGCTGTCCGCTTTGTCTCTGGTGGGAATAATTACAGGAAAAGAAAAGCATTCAAACCCATATAACCAAACACAGGCTCTTTAAGAGCCTGTAAGACGGCGAGTCATGCCTGCTAGTTCGGCAAGAGATGTCATCGAATTCGTTTATCGTAGGATTGATTTCGTTAGTGAAACTCTAGAGAGAAAACTCGGGATGGCATCAGTTGTAATCATTTCACTTTCAGCAATGCTAGGATCCGGCCTATTCGTTTTACCTGCTCTAGCGATGTTAGACATGGGAGGTGGCACAACACCTGTTGGCGGAATTTGGTTGGCTTACCTAGTAGCAGCATTTATCGTACTCCCTGGAGCCATTTCCAAAGGAGAGTTAGCGACTGCAATGCCATCTTCTGGGGGTTCCTACGTCTACATAGAACGTACATTTGGCCCATTGATTGGTACAATCTCGGGATTAGGGCTATGGGCCAATTTCATGCTCAAATCTGCATTTGCACTCATAGGATTCAAGGCCTATCTGTGTGTATTAGAACGTATTCTCAATATCACGATAAATATCGAATCCGCTGCGCTGATTCTGTTATTGTTAATTGTAATCATTAACATCTTAGGACTTAAGAGAATTAAGAAAGTACAGACGCCAATCGTTCTTACTTCAGTACTATTCCTATTCATGCTCTGTATTTGGGCAATCATAACCATGGATTTAGATTGGAGTTTGGTATTTTCAAAAGATGCATTTGGAACAGGATGGAAGTCAGTAGCCCACACATCTGCCTTCGTTTTCGTGGCCTATGCAGGGGTGACAAAAATTGCAGCAGTAGGGGGGGAAATTAAAGACCCAAGCCGGAACATACCCTATGGTATTCTTCTTTCTCTACTCATTAGTTGTTTGTTGTATGTGTCCATTTCTATTGTCATGGTAGCCGCAATAGAGCCGTCTGCATACATGAACAATGGTGAAGCAAGAGAGGATCCAATCTATGTCTTTGCAAACGCTGTTGGTGGCCACACTGTCGGGGTAATAGCAGCGGTTCTAGCCGTCACCACCATGACTTCGATGGCACTAGCTGGCATTATGGCTTCTTCTCGATTTCCATTTGCCATGGCTAGAGATAATTTGCTACCCGAGGCTTTGGAAAATGTTCATCCAAAATATGAGACACCACACCTTGCAATCATAGGCACTGGAATTGCAATGGCTGCAGCAATCACCCTACTTCCAGTAGGGGATATTGCTAAATTGGCCTCGGGTTTCAAAATAATGATTTTCATAGTAATTAACTGCTGTGTAATTGTCCTAAGGAGAGCATCGAAAACTCATTCATGGTATAATCCAAAATGGAAATCACCACTATATCCTACTTTCCAACTTATTGGAATAATTGGTGGAATTGTGCTCATATATCTAATGGGTGAAAAGGCCTTTGTTGGTGCTGCAGCCTGTTGTTTGTTTGGATTGATTACCTATTTTTCCTAAGGCAAGTCAAGAGCACACCCCATGCTTACTCCCTGGAGAACTGTAAGAACTGAATTCACAAATTCAGAACAGTATGAACGAGAGAAGAGTTGGATGGTATTCCATGCATCCTGTAGCAAGGCGCAACCAGGCCATCTAACACTTCATGAGTTCATTCACGCTATGGAAGTTCTATCTCCTGAAATGGAACACTTCCATCTAAGAAATCTATTTCATGAAATTGATGAAAATGGTGACGGAATCATAGATGTTGATGAATTTCTGAAATCATTTGATGAGGGACTTTTGGATAGCGCCGAGGAATGAATTTGGAAGAAAGGAAACGTGATGGAATCGCTCTGGCTCTTGCGGCTCCAGCCTCAACGATTGCTCTATTCACCTCCACAATTTTTGGTGGGTTACTAGGGACTGCTGTTTGGATAGGAGGGAAGGTGTGGCAGATTGGCCTTCCTGCTTTCTGGCGGCTTAAAATAGAAGGAAAAAAACGATCGATGTCTCCCGCCAATGAAGGGGGGTTCCGAGAAGCAATTCTTCTAGGAATTGGCATGAGTGCTATTATGTTTGTAACATGGTGGTTGGCAAGGGGAGAATTGGATTCCGAATTAATTAGAGGTTATGTTGAACCGTTTGGGCTCCTAAACCCTTGGCTATACTTTGCAGTATTCTGTTATTGGGTGTTTTTCAATTCGGTAATGGAAGAATATCTATTCCGATGGTTCATATTTGAAAAACTCGAGACTTTCGTTGATGGGAAAATAGCAGTAATTCTAGCGGCCCTTGTCTTCACTGCACATCACACTCTTGGAATGTGGTCCATGTTCCCTGGATGGGCGATAATACTGGGTTCATTTGGTGTTTTTAGTGGAGGAGTCATTTGGTCATGGCTATACCTTAGGTATCGAAGTATATGGCCATGCTACGTTTCACATGCGATTGTTGATGTGACAATGTTCGGTATCGGGGCCTACATTCTCTTTTCATGAATTAATCCATTTTCCAACGTAGCAATGCTATCGCCCCTCCAAGACCATCCAATTGTTGTCCTGCGTCGTGTTCATTTGAAGCTTGAACCAAATTAGTTCCAGCCTCGTCTAGTCTAGAAGTGAAATCAATCCAAGATTGGGTGCCAATCATAGCATCTTCATCCCTTAACATATCGGAATTGATAATCAGGGTATCTATTGCACCCTCTTCAAACGCTTTGAAAATTGCATCGTACCCATAAGCAACAGAACCATCCGTAGCCATCCGTTTCAGAGCTTCTTCAATGAGCATCGTCTGTTTTGAAATCGCAGTTTCACCCAACAATTCATCTGCGAGACCCTCGGAAAGGACTTCGTTAGCCGCGGGCCTCCCTCCAATGTTGGTTGCTACATTCATTATTTCTTGCTCACATCCATTTTTCCTCAGTAATTTTTCAAAATTTTTCCTAGCAAGCCCAGGGCCACACACAACCATAGGCACATCATTACCAAGTAATATTGCAGATTCCTTCGCGGCTTTAACAAAAAATCCTTCACGCGCATCTAGAGAACTCTTCTCACGCTTGCCACCCCCTCGCAAAGTGAATGCGGTCAAATCCCTCATCCCATGTGACGCTATTTGGAAGATTAGTATCTCATCATTCTCCACGACCACAATTCCTACTTTGGCACGACCACCTTCTCGGACCGCATCGGCGAGTAACTTTTCATCAGCACTACTCCAGTCATTTAGGGCAACAAGATCTACTTGATCACCTATCCCAACATTATGAGTATGGAATGAACCTTTGTCAATTGGAGCTTCGGTAATCACTCCGTGTAATCTTAGATTGTCAGAAAACATCTGGAATTCTGAATCCTCAACTGCAATTTCAATCCACATTGGCTTTCTCTCGGCTGATTTTGCCCTACCACCTTCTTGGGTTCCGGTTGTTTGGTCCCTCCTATGGGACACCATCCCAGCACACTTCTTACCCTTTACCAATTGAGACATTACCCACAAGTCATCCTCATGTTCCACGCGAATTCTTATCAGGCCATCTTCCCTCTTCAGAATCTGCATATTACAACCCCATATGTTCTTAGATTACTCAACCTATTCAAACTCTCTCGTAATTTCTTATCTTTAGACTAAACATAAACCTCACGAACCCCGCGCTGCACCTTGGAAACTATAGAAAGTCACCATTGTTTGAGTGTGCCCTATGCCATCTATTTTCGATAGACTATCTAGAATAGAATCTCCAAGAGAATCCATTTCTCTAGCAACTACTTCAATGATGAAGTCCCATTGCCCTGTTATGATGTGACAACCCACTACAAACGGTAACTCACAGATTTCCTTGGCAACACTACGACGATCGTCCTTAGCGCGGTCACCTGCCCAGTTAGCAAGAATAAATCCATGCAACGGAATTCCTAGTTTTTCGTGAGAAAGAGAAATGGTAAATTTCTCAATTATTCCTTTATCTTGAAGACGCTTGATTCTATCATGCACAGTTACTCTAGGTATTGATAACCTGTCCGCAATACTCTTGGTACTTGCCCTAGCATCATGAGATAATAATTCAATAATTGCCGTGTCTTTATCATCCAATAGATCAAATAACATGCCCTCCGCTAAGGCGGCCCATTCATATTAATTCCGTCATAATGACGGTTAAAATAGTAATTAACATCATAAATTCCGACAAGGAGAGTATATTTTCGGCGTATCGTTGAAAGACAACAACCGCATCAGGGAGCATGGAGAATGAAAAATCCGACACTGGTTTTGCCACCAAAACAATCCACGCAGGTACGAATCAAATCGAGGGGGCAGTTAATACTCCTATTTTTCAAAGTTCCACCTATAAGTTGACTGAGGAACGTTATGCCGGTTGGGCAGCGGGTGCTCAACACACACTCCTATATGCTCGACTTTCTAGTGTTAATTCAGACTCTGCCACTGAGAAAATTTGTGCGTTGGAGGGTGCCGAGGATGGGCTGCTCTTCGCAAGTGGAATGGCTGCAATCAGCACCACACTTCTAGGCCTCCTATCAAATGGAGATCATGTCGTTGCTGCACCAGACGTTTATGGTGGCACATACGGTTTGATGACTGAGGAATTGCCTCGCTTCGGAATTGGTGTCAGTTTTGCTGACATGACTGATCCTTCATCATATGAAGCAGCAATCGAAGAAAATACAAAGTTACTCTACATAGAAACTCTCTCTAATCCAGTGCTTAAAATCGCGGATATTCCTACTTTTGTAGAAATTGCAAAACGCCACGAATTATTGTTAGTAATTGATAACACATTTACCACCCCTTGGGCAACAAAACCACTCGAAATGGGGTGTGATTTAGTAATTCATTCTACTACAAAATATCTTGGAGGGCATTCTGATATTATCGGCGGGGCTGTGGTGGGGAGTGCAGAACTAATTTCTCAACTTTTCATCAAGAAAGTCCACTTCGGCGGCGCTCCAGACCCACATGCATGTTATCTCCTTGAAAGAGGCATGAAAACTTTACACGCACGTATGCCTATCCATGCATCTAATGCACATACGCTAGCTTGCCGACTATCAGAACACCCACTAATTTCGTCAGTTAATCATCCAATGATGGAGAGTGATAGTCAATACGAATTGGGCACCAAAATAATGCCTAATGGGACGGGGATGTTGGCTTTTACTGTAGTTGGTGGGGATGATGCAGCGTCTAAATTCCTAAGCAATCTAAATCTTCTTTTTGAGGCAACCAGTTTAGGTGGGGTTGAGAGCCTAGTCGAATGTCCTTTCAACTCAAGCCACATGTTCGTACCTGAAGACATACGAATCGCTGCTGGAATAAATCCTGGATTTGTTCGAATGAGTGTTGGGATAGAAGATGTCGAGGATCTTTGGAGAGACATAAAACAAGCACTAGATTCAATATGAGTTATTGGGTTACGCCAAAAATTCTTTGTAACGCATCATCAATAGATTCGGAATCCTCGCCACTATCTCCATCATGCTGGTACTGATGCCAAGCAACTGTTCCGTTTGGCATGATAATTACAAACATTGGGGTTCCCCTAGATTGCATATCATACATGGAAGACTGATTGCGGTCATCCACATAAGTCCAGTTATGTGGCTCCCCCGGCCTTTCATTGCAATCCTTTGAATTCATATAACAACCAGAATGCGATGATTTGTCTTGGAATGCTGCAATCTCATCTAGACTAGCATTAAAGTTATCATTTGATGAAAAATTAACTGCAAAGGTTAGGAATGTTAAAACTTCATTGTAATTCTGGTGGAAATAAGTCATGTCATCCGCAGCATTCCAACAGTGAGAACAATCTGTTGAGGCAAATTCTATCAATATCCAATTGTGGTCAGTTCCGTTACTCAAATTCGCTGGCGTTCCATTCCATGAGGTGTTTAGGTGATCGTACAATTCCCACTCTTGCCAAACACCACCTAGGGGACGTGCATTGGCTGTAATTGGAAAAATTTGATTGCCTTCCCATGGTCCATAATTAGGTTCTTCAGGCTCCATTTCTTGGGTTTGGTTGTTTTCACTAGTAGAGTTAGTGCTATTGGATTGATTACTAGTTGAGTTATCTACAATATTGGTTCCGCTTCCATTAGTGATAATTTCATCATTCGTGGAAGTGTTATTTTCAATTGGTAAATCAATCTGACAATCTTCCGAATCATTACTATGATTGTCTTCGTGACAACCAGGTATCTCGTAATATTTAACGGGTTCAGATTGATCAGATAAGCAACCAGCAGAAAGGCTGGCTGCAAAAATTAGGAGTGCCAACAACAGAGCCCTCATAGAGTCCGCTAACCCCTGTCAGACTTCAAACCGTCGTCTTGTTGTGATTGAAGAAATACAAAAATTAACCGAATGCGCCGGTCAAATTCCCATCATCATCCATGTCCATATCCATTGCTGCTGGATGCTTTGGAAGGCCTGGCATAGTCATGATTGCCCCACAAATAGCAACCACAAAACCTGCGCCCGCATTTAGGCGAATTTCTCTGATTGGAAGAGTGAATCCACTTGGAGCCCCTAATTCCTGAGCCACGTGGCTGAATGAATACTGTGTTTTTGCCATGCAAACTGAAAGTTTGTCATATTTCCACTTCTTGATTAATTTGAGGTCCCTCTCCGCTTGTTTGTGCAAATCAATAGAGTCTGCTCCATAAACATTAGTGGCTATTTTCAACATTTTCTCAACTACTCCCATTCCGCTTTCAAATAATGGCTGGAAGGGGCGACCATTAGCAAGATGATCTTGACAAGCTGCTGATACAGCATTTGCGAGATCTTCGGCACCTAAACCCCCTCTTTGATGACCGTCAAAGATAACAGCGTAATCAGCACCACCTTCCATAGCACAACGGAGTAACTCTTGAATCTCAGCTTCCGTATCCGAGGGGAATCGGTTGACTGAAACTATTACAGGTACGCTAAATCGTTTCATGTTACGAATATGTCTGGCTAGATTGGTCAAGGCCCCTGAAGTAACCGCTGGCACATTCTCTTTTGCAATTTCATTAGATGGTGGCCTTTGACCTCCAGCAGTTGAATAACCCCCACCATGTAATTTCATACTTCTAACGGTAGAATTTATTACAATGCAATCAGGAGGGATACCGCTCGCTGCTGATTTGATGTGGATTGCTTTTTCAGCCCCCATATCAGAACCAAAACCAGCCTCAGTAATTACGTAATCAGATGTTGCAAGTGCCAACCTATCCGCTATGATACTAGAATTGCCATGTGCAATGTTTGCAAAAGGTCCAGCATGAATGAATGCCGGATCACCCTCCAATGTTTGTACAAGATTCGGCAATAACGCATCACGAAGTAAAAGGGACATTGGGCCCGCGGCACCTATATCTTCAGCCTTGACAGGGTTGCCACTTCTGTTTTGTCCAATCACAATCTGACCTAAACGCTGACGTAAATCATTGTAATCACTTGCAAGAGCCAAAATTGCCATCACCTCGCTCGCTGCTGTAATGTCATATCTCTCTTCTCTAGCAAAACCATTCAAGGCCCCACCGAGGCCAATAGCAGAATACCTCAAAGAACGATCATTCATGTCTATCACACGAGGCCAAATTACCCTTGATGGGTCTATATCCAACTTATTCCCTTGATGCAAGTGATTATCTAGAAGTGCAGAACAAAGATTATGCGCAGCACTAACTGCATGAATATCTCCAGTAAAATGGAGATTTATTTGTTCCATTGGGAGGACTTGTGAATAACCTCCACCTGCTGCACCACCTTTGATTCCAAACACTGGTCCCATAGATGGTTCTCGGATGACGCATACTGCATTCTTACCCAATCGGTTTAAACCCTGATTTAGACCGATTGTAGTTACGGTCTTACCTTCCCCAAAGGGAGTAGGGTTAACGCTTGTCACTAACACCAATACTCCGCGAACATTGTCCCTCCTTGACTTCAAAGCATCCCATGTCACTTTTGCAATTCCATTACCCTTCAAAGAAAGTTCTTCAACACCAATTCCTAATTTCCAAGCGACCTCTTCTATTGGGAGTGGTGTGGCTCCTCTAGCTATTTCCAAGTCACTTGGCATGAGGCCTCGTCCCACCAACCATTATTCAATGCTTTATCCGAATTATGGGGGAAAATGCGGTTTTAGCCGTACTACGTACGGCCCGGATTAAAAACTACAATTTTCAAGCCCTATTTTGCGTGAGTCTTTTCAGTTAGGCTTGACAAGAGGGAGATATGGGGCGGGGGCCACGAGTCTGTGCAGCAGTTGCTGGAAACCCTATCGAACATTCGTTGACACCCAGATTATTCAGAATAATTTCCCAATATTTGCAGAAAAATGGACATAAAATCACATTTGAAGCATGTGAAAAAATCTCAAACGATATTTTAGTTGATGCAATGGCTTGGGGCCATGCTAAGAATTCGGCCATTGCTAAAAGGGAAAAGGGGGAGTTTCACCCTAGTAGGGAGGTTTGGCTATCTCTCACTTCTCCGTTGAAACATCAGTTACCTATCGATTCGGGAACTGAATGGGTAATTGGTGACCCTATGCTAACTTCAGTCAATCAGATGAGATATGATGGACACGTTTGGAGGGCTGCCGAGACCGATGGTGCTGGCCTGATACTTTTAGCCGAAGAATTCGGCTTCGATTTCTCATTGAGAGATGAACTTGAGAAACCCCTTCTATGTATGATTGGTGGGGGATCAACCGCACGTTCATGTGCAGCCGCATGGGCTGCAGCTGGAGGAAAAATATGGTGGGAAAAGGGAAGAAGACCCTTGTCACAAAGAGGACCATGGCAAAATTCTCTTGTTCAAACATCTGATGTTTGTGATCACTTCGGTAGAAGGCTTCATGTTGATTTTGATCAGTCACCTGGAGAGGAAAAGGAAATTATTGGAGAAAAAATGAAAATCGAGCTCGATGCGCCCGTATTCCTCTCCATTTCTTATGGTGATGGGGAGTATGAAGGGACTATAGAAAATGAGTGGGGAATTCATCTAAATGGGCGTTGGTTTTTAGCCGCTCAACACCTCAAAGCATGGGAATACCTTTTCTTTCCCGAAGGTTCTGAAGACTTGCCTTCTTTGAGAGAGACTATGGAGTTATTGAAATCCGAAAATCTGAACTAATCGGCGACTGATTCAAAGGTAAAGAAGAGGAGCAGAATTTATGCAGAGGGGGGGAATCAAGTCAATCGTACTTGCCTTGATTCTAGTTTTTACCACCTCATCTTCGCTAATTATTAGTGTCTCGGGAGAGGTGCGAGAAGAGTCTCCAAACTTTATCAATCCAGTAGGTTTTGAGCGCTTCTCATCTGGTTGGATGGATTCAACATATGCCAATTCTAACAGCGATGAGATAGACATTCGTTACTATTACCCCTCTACCAATGGTGGAGAAAAGGTGCCATTAGACTGTTCTTGGGCACCTTACCCTTGGATTGCTTTTCATGCAGATGATGGTGAAAGTTTTGATGGTTATTCATGGATTGGAGAAGGATTATCTCAAGCTGGTTATTTCGTTGCAATCATAGGTGAAGAAAGGGCAGGTAACCAGATTTATCGTGCTATCTCTGATCATTCAGAGTTGATTGGTGCAATTGGATATATCAACCTCACAGGTGATACGAAAAAGGGCCC
>CAYNXD010000017.1:0-4474 GCA_964401115.1 uncultured Candidatus Poseidoniales archaeon
TGGGTGCGTTTGCATGCTATTTTTGGGTTTGACTATGAGCGTATTCCACAAATGTGAAACTGTTGCAAGCGATGCTGGGGGCCACATTTTTGCAAGATTCGGGGGCGGTGGCACCGTTGAAATATGTCATGAATCTATTGAGGGTATGATGTTACATTGGATTCATTTCGATGTTATCGGCCTATTGTTGGGTATGATGATTTTCGCAGCCCTACTTGAAGTTTCAGGCTTCTTTGAGTATGTGTCTGTGAAGGCTGCAAAAATGTCCGGTGGGGACCCATGGAAATTGGTCGTTTATCTTGGCACATTCACAACTCTAATATCCTTAGTTATTGACAATGTGACGGCCATAATAATCATCGCCCCAGTTACACTCAGAATATGTCAAAAATTGGAGATTAATCCAGTCCCTCCATTACTTGCTGAAGCTATTCTTTCAGACACTGGCGGGGTGGCATCTATGGTAGGAGATCCACCAAATGTAATGATTGCAAGTCAAGCCAGTGGCATGGATGAATTGGCATCTCTGTTCGGATTCAATGGATTCTTGCTTCGTTTGGGGATTCTGACATTTTTTGCTTGGATTATAACCTTGGGATACCTTCGTTACTATTACAGAGATTGGCGTGAATCTAAGCCTGCTAACGTTGAAGCAATTTTGGAAGAAGATGAATGGGATTGCATCGAACATCCATTATTGATGAAGACAACACTAGTGATTCTAGGCGCTACAGTTGTCATGTTCTCGGCAACTGAATTTTTGCACCTACATATTGGTATCCACGCGTTGGCTCTTGCTGGTGCAGGTATTGCGTTGGTTGCAGCAAAGCCCGAAGATAATGAGATACTGCGTCACGGATTGATACACTCTGTGAATGAGAAGGTTGAATGGCACGCCCTACTTTTCTTTGCAGGGTTGTTTATTTTGGTTGGAGCCGTAGGTAATGTTGGGTATCTCAACGATCTTGCCAATTGGATTTTCGATAATTTCGGTTCCAATCATGTGATGCTTGCAGTTGCAATTATTTGGGTCTCAGCAATCGCAAGTGCCTTTGTTGACAATATTCCCTTCACAGCTGCGATGATTCCCGTGATTGTGGCCATCGGTGCAGCTGACCCTACTGTTGACATGGCTCCACTATTCTGGGCACTAGCATTGGGTGCAGGATTCGGTGGTAATGCAACACCAATTGGCTCCAGTGCTAATGTCATGGCAGTCTCAATTAGTGAGCGCGGTCCGAATCCAATAACAACGAAGGAATGGATGAGGGTTGGTTTCCCTGTGATGATTATTACCTGTACTGTGGCTACGATTTTCATGATATTATTCCATGGGACACTCTACAGTTCCTAGTAGGGCTTACTGACTACACCACTTGGCGGTAGCATCAAAGAGGAGCACATTACCACGAGGGATGATGCAAGAGTGCGATGCATGTGGCCTCATATTTGGTGGCACTGAAGTTTGCCCCTCCTGCGGTAGTCGAATATCACATCAGGCTAAGATAGATGATGAAACAGAAACTCCCCCCCCTACAGGGGATTTACCTGGTTTAGAACAATTTATTGAATCGATGGAAGGCGTTGAAAGCCTTGTATTGGATAACCAAAGTGCAGTTCCAAAGACATCTCTTCCTTTCTCAATAGGAGGTTCGACAGGTAGTCAGACCAGCCTTCCTTTTGGTGTGGGTAGTCCTAGTAGAGGTGAAGAAGAAAAATCCCAATTAGAATTCACTGAGGATGAAAATTTACCGAATGCTATTGAGGATGGAAAAATTGCAGAGGAAATTGATGACTCAGAGGTACCTGAAGTTGTAGAATCAAATGTAATCGATAGTGAAGAAGTAATTCTAGTTGCTAGGGCAATTAGCGTATCTGAATCGGTTAGTGTTTCTGATAATTCCCAAACTATTGAGGAAAGTCAAGCAGATAATACAAATCTACAACCACAGGCATCAGGGGATCATATTTTTTCTCCCGGGGGTGGGCGCTCGACTACCGATGGTGATGAAATCTTACACCATGAGGATATAGTATACCATGATTTTGGTGATGAGATGGACGTTAGTGAAGTGGTAGTAGATTTCGACAGTTTTGTTGACCCCTCTACCAGTGCTGTATCCTTCGACCCATCAGTAATGGAGGGTACAGAGCCCGAATTGATGCCTGCTCGAGCGTTGGCAATAAACGGGTTGAGTGATTCGAAGTTGCAAGAGCAAGCCCACATTGGTTTCGCAGCATTGGCACAGTCAAATTGGAAGGATGCCGCAGATTGCTTCCGAATAATTTGTGATGCTGAACCTCAGAATTCCGCGGCCCTGAACAATTTTGGCTTATCCTTACTCCAACAAGCCCTCCTAATTCAAGAGGAAAGGCCTTCGCAATTCCCTGCAGAAGAGCCACATTTTGAGGCATCAGTTTTAGCACTAAGGCAGGCTGCAAAATCGTCCCAAAATGACGTTTCAATAATATGTAATTTGGCCACTGCTTTGAGCTCTTGTCACAGGCACGACAGCGCGGTTAAGTTCTATGATGTGGCACTGAAATTTGACCAAAACGACATCCCATCAATGAACGGAAAGGCGGTTTCATGCATAGGTTTGAGGGAATATGATATGGCTACTGAAATACTTCGAAAAGCAGCATCTTTGGACTCAACGAATGAGATAATTTCTGGTAATTTACACCGCATAAGTCCGATGGGATAATTCACTATTTAATTTACACATAAAATCTAATCCTATGCCTCATTTAACCAATCAAAAGAAATGCCAATCCATTCGGTGCATTCATAAAGGGGTGGTAGGTCGGGAAGATGCTTTGAATGCACCTTGGGATGTACACATTCTAAGGGAAGTGATTGAGGACGCTTCGCCCTGTGGGGAGACGTAGTGTCCTGTGAGATTAAGATAGAAAGTTCCTGGACACCAGAGGACTCACACAGGAAAGTGTGGAGTAAGAATAAAACAAATTGATGCTACAACCTGACTGGGGGATGGCTCGGCTCGAGAGCTGATGAAGGTCGTGACAAGCTGCGATAAGCTACGGGGAGGCGCATGAATGCCTTGGATCCGTAGATGGCCGAATAGGACCTCCTAGCTTTACGAAGCTATTCCCGTAATTTTTACTGGAAAGGGAACCGCCCGAATTGAAGCATCTTAGTAGGGCGAGGAAAAGAAATCAAAGAGATTCCGTTAGTAGTGGCGAATGAAAGCGGAAAAGAACAAACCGAATCCGCTTGGGAAACCTTGTGGAGATGTGGGGTATGGAACACCTGTAGTCTAAATTCATGAAGCAGAAGTCGATCTGGAATGACGTACCGTAGAGGGTGAAAGTCCCGTATGCGTAGTGAACATGACCAAGTGGTGATTCCTGAGTAGCGTGCGTTGGATATCGCGCGTGAATGTGGGAGGCATAAACTTCCAATTCTAAATACAACTCGAGACCGATAGTTGACCAGTAGTGTGAACGAAAGTTGAAAAGTATCCTGAGAGGGATGTGAAAAGAACCTGAAACCAGTTAGGGACAGGCTGAATAGGCGTGAAAGCGAAGATATGAGCAGCGTCTATTCGTGCGTTTCGAATAATGCCCCTGGGAGTCTTGATCATTGGCGAGGTTAAGCAGTTGATCTGCGAAGCCGGAGGGAAACCGACATGCCCGCAGCCCATTAGGGTGAGGGGCGAGATGTGCTCGTCTGAAGTCAATGGTGGAGGACCTGAAGCCTATCGATCTATGCCTGGCCAGATTGAAGCCCGATGAAAGTTGGGTGGAGGATCGAACCGTTGCTGATGTGCAAATCGCTCGGACGAGTTGGGTATAGGGGTGAAAGTCCAATCGAGATGGGCAATAGCAGGTTCCGCGCGAGACTACTCGTAGGTAGACCTCTGTGGAGATCGATTGTGCTGTAGAGCACTGATTGGGTGTTTAGGGGGAGCGATCCCTCGGCACGCTGTCAAACTCCAAAGGTGCAATCGTTGAATAATCTGGTAGTGAGGTGCGGTGGGTAAGATACCGTGACGATAGGAGAACAGTCCAGACTAGCTTTAAGGTCCCAAAGTACTAACTAAGTGTCAAAGACAAACCGTGTCCGTGGTCGAAGACAACCAGGAGGTGGGCTTAGAAGCAGCCATCCTTGAAAGAGTTCGTAACAGATCACTGGTCAAGCGTGCGGGCCGGGAAAAGGGACGGGGCTAAAGTTAGTCACCGATACGTTAGACCAGCGAAAGCTGATGTGGTAGCGCGGCGACATGTTCGGGTAGAAGGTAGGCTGTGAAGTCTACTGGACCGTATATGTATGAGAATCTAGGGAAAAGTAGCAGCAAAGAGTGGTGAGAATCCGCTCCACCGGAGGGGCCAGGGTTCCTCGGCAATGTTCGTCAGCCGAGGGTTAGCCGGTCCTAAGGTCATTCTTAACCGAAATGATCGAATAGGGAAATGCGTTAATATTCGTATGCCAATGTGCATTTATGGTGAC
>CAYNXD010000018.1:0-6807 GCA_964401115.1 uncultured Candidatus Poseidoniales archaeon
CCTGGAACTACCTCACCCCTGCCTTCCTTACCTGCTTGAATCTCTAGAGCAAGAAGCACTCGATCAAATCCTAAACCAAAACCACAACATGGATCTAATTCATCCAACTCAAAGAGGTGGAATAGGCGGTACGAACCCCCCCCACATATCTGGCCTTCACCACCTAATTCATCAGCCATAATTTCAAAGACCATTCCAGTGTAGTAATCAAGCCCACGTGCAACGGTTAGATCGACTACGAGAGATGGTGGATTTACTCCTAAAGATGTTAGATTATTGAGCATCTCCTCGAGCTGTTCAAGTGCAGCACTTTCAACACCCATGCCAGTAATAATTTCACGGGCTGATGCTAGTGTCTCTATGCCACCATTTAGTTGAGCAAGCGATTGTAAATTAGTTACAGCAGATGAGTCCATTCCAGATTTGGCTAATCCTTCAAAATCACCTTTATCTAGGAGCCTCATTGCATCTCCAGCGGCATCCCCTTCAAATCCAAGATTGCCTAGGATGTCATTTAAGATTCCAACATTTCCAATTTTAAGTTGCCATCCTTCAAGTCCTGTTGCTTCTAATATAGCGCAGGCAAATGCAACAACTTCAGCTTCAGTAAGGGAATTAGGGGCACCAATAATTTCACAACCATATTGCCAGAACTCACGGTAACGACCTCGCTTTGACTCCTCATATCGAAAACACGGTCCGAAGTATGAGTAACGGGCTGGCTTTGGAATCTGCCCCCTCTGCTCCGCAATCATTCGCATTACTGGTGCTGTTAATTCAGGACGAAGTGTCAAATCTCTATCACTTCTATCTTTGAAAGCGTATAACTGATCAATTATACTTGCTCCTGACTTCGCTGCAAACAATTCAAGACGTTCGAATGTAGGAGTTGATACTCTCTGAAAACCATAGCGAAATGCGATATCATCGCACATTCTTTCGAACGCTAGGCGTCTTCCCATCTCCGCAGGGCCGAAGTCGCGCGTCCCTCGCGCTCGCTCGTACATGAGGCGGCCCGAGCGCCTACGCCTCTTGAATCTCGCTGTATAGCAGAGCGGGAGGGCGCTCATTCCTCTTCTAAACGACTGAGGTGCGATTTATCGAATTCTGGTGGGAACGCAAGCCATCTTAGAAATGCAAAATTAACATATCCAAATAGAACTGTGTTTATTGCCCATGCGAATCTATGGTAAATTTCCAATTCTTCTACGAAAATATGCATTGTAATCGTAGATAGTATTAGGATTGTAGTATAGATTGTAACTGCCCAACGCAGACTATTTTTGTAGTGAGCTGCTGATTTAAAAGTGAATTTATAATGGGTGTAATGTGCTTCAATCTGACCAATAAAAATAGATGCTGCCCATGCTAGTTGGGCACGATAATCGTCTGACAAATTTATCCAGTAAAATAACTCGTATACAATAAATGCAAATGCAGAATTGAATAAGCCTGTCACATTGAATCGCAGATATTCTTTAATCATCTTTTTCGGAGTCCATTCAATTGCAACCATCCTTTCATTCAAACCGTCCATCTTCTGCTTGACTTTACGGCCAGGTGCTGATGCTATGCGCTTAGCACTTGAGCTAGTTTTGGAAGCTAACTTTTTCGCGTTTTCCTTAGTTATGCGACGTTTCTTCTCCAAAATATCACTCCCATTCAGGCCATTCAAAGTCTTCTTCTATTGCAACCGGTTTGACTTCTTTCTTGACTTCTTCGGGTATTTCGATTCCAACTTTAAGAGATACCGGACCTTCATCCTCAATTATCTCAGTTACTGACTCGTCTCCTTCAATATCAGGTACTTCCATTGTCTCTGGAATTGATTCCAGTAGTGAAATCTCTTCTTCACTTCGTTGTACTACAGAAGATGAGGTGTTAGGTACAATAGGAATTGACGCTGAAGAATCTATATTTGTAAAAGCAGATGACATGGCTTCTGAACTTGGAGCCATTGCACTTTTTGTCTTTCTATACTGTAGTTCAACAAGTGCTTGTTGCCTTTCATGTTCTCGTAACTTTGCCTCTTCTCGTTGAAATACCTCACGTGTTTCTCGCTCCTTCAATCGTCTTTCTTGTTCTTCCCTTGCTTGTTTAGAAGGGCGGTCCCACCTACGCCAATAATAGTAACAAAATGGAATTGCAACTAATGCTACAACGATGCCCCACTTCGTCGCTTCGGACAATTCCATGGCCTTGCGAGTCAAGTCATTGACTTGAAGCAGACGTTAATTTGGCCAATGCTCTAGCTATGTGCTTTGGAACATCAGAAGCAAGTAATCCAGGTCCAAATTCATTCGCTGCCATTGTACCAGCTACTCTCATTACGTAACAAGCGAGGCGGGAGGCAGGCCACGGATTCATGCCCTGAGCAAGCAAACCAGCAACTACGCCAGCGAGTAAATCACCGGTGCCCCCAGTTGCCATTCTTGGGTGGCCTCCTGAGCACTCACAGTATCTTCCCTCAAGCCCCGTCAACTGATCCACGGAACCTGTACGAATGATGACCCTACTTTCTGGAAAAATGTCTTCCTCGACAAGAATATTTTTGGGTTCTTCATCCCAAATCCACATCCTTAATTCCCTTTCATGAGGGGTTGCCACACCAGTCAATCCTTTAGGCCAAACGCCCTCATCAAGAGAATAAATTGCATCAGCATCAATTACGGTTGGAATTTCTAATTCTGCTAATTTTTGTATTATTTCTCTTGCCATATCAGTGGTTTCTTCCACCCTTCCCAAACCAGGACCAATTAGCACAGCGTCAAATGATTTATCTTCTAGAAGTTTGAAAATTTCATCTCGCCCTCGTTCAGATAGATTATCCTCATCTAACAATCTCTCTGGAATTAGATGATCTGGCCATATTGCACGATCAACGGCATTTCTTGGCATTGCTACATGTATCAAATCACAACCAATTCTTGCTGCTGCCCTACCTGCAAGAATTGGGGCACCGTGGTAAGGGCCACCTCCAACTATCAACACTCTTCCCCTCCCTCCTTTGTGAGCGGATGGATCTAGAGGCGGATATCGCAAGGCATCCCCAGGCCCGCAATTCACGGTTTCTGGTGGCCATGGTAAAGGCGCAACAATTACCTCTCCCACATCGGAATACAACATTCCCTGCTTCTCTGCATGAAATGTGATGGTTGAATCAGCCGCCAAGAAACGTTTGGAACCTAGCCCCGAAGGAATATCACATGCTAGAACCAAAGGTGGATTATTTGGCTTAACCCAGTCTATCATTTTCGCAATTTTACCACGTGGTGACCCTTTCAGGCCAACACCTAACAAACAATCAACAAGAAGTGCTGGTTCTGCAAAATCAGTCTCATCACTCCAAACCTCAACTGATGTGCATTTGTCACGGAACCTCTGAGATGCCTCTCCTTTCTGTGATGAATGGCTTGCAATAATACGAACCTTACCACCCATATCTAACAACTCAAGAGCTGCGACAAAACCGTCACCACCGTTATTTCCTGGGCCGCATAAAATGAGGACTTCACCTTCTGGGGCCATTATTGCTGCCTTGTGAGCAAGCGCTTTGCCAGCAGCAGCCATCAAGTCTGAAACTTCAACACCAAGTGCAGTAGCATTGGTATCAAGAACCGCAACTTCGCTCCAGTCTAGAGACCAACTCACAGATTCACCTGACACCACTCAAAAGGCAATGAGTCTTGAATCCACCCACTCAAGCAAGTTCTGCATCCATAACATCGCCGTAAACACCTTCCCACCCAGGTGGAACTTCTCCAACCTCAACAATCTGTGGATCGCTCCCACCCGGCAAGGAATCAATTGGAACATCAGCCCCTTCAGGGACATTACGGAAGAGTGGCGCTTCACGAAGTTCCCAGTTACCTCTATCGAATAAACCTGTAATCCAATGCCCATCACCCAAATAGACAGGGCGGCGAGTCAAGACATAATCATTGAAACCAATGAACAGTGATGCTACTACACCCCAAAATAGGAAGATGATTCCAGCCCCATGTGGATCTAATGGATCGAATGCTGAATACCAAGGATCGAACGAACTAATTAAGTCACCAAAGTAGGATAGAATTAGTACCGAAAAGAGAATTGGGAAAGCGAAATACATAATGAAATCCCATGCTCTTGGAACCCAAATATCATTGTCACCTGTATTGATGAAATCATCACGGAAGCCAGACATACCATGCTTCAAGAAGGAGGCAATTCCATCTTCCACCTTTCCTTCTTCAACCAATCCTCGCCATTTGATATACCCATACTTCCAGATACTGAAAGCTATGAATAATCCGCTAAACATCAAACCATAGCCCCAAATGTGATCCTGAACTTCTAGGAATTCAGGGAAAGCAACACCTTCAGCATCTAGACGAATCCATACGAAGGTACTTGGCAGTCCAAGAAGGAATATTGCAGCTGCAGTGAATGCTACCGCTTTGTTCCTTTCAATTCCATGATCTACGAAGTTTCTAACACATAGTTCAACTGTAGAAATCATTGAGGTAAGAGCTGCAAATGAAAGACCTAGGAAGAATGCTGTCATCATCAACCATCTTCCACCTGGACCGCCGGGTGCCTGAGAGAAAACTTCTGGAAGCGCTAGGAAAGTAATCGCGCTACTGCCACCAGTAACTACTGCGAGCGGGTCTGATGATGCTGCGAAAATTGCAGACAATACTGCCAATCCTGCAATTATTGAGATGCTATTATTGGCCAAACCCATAGTTGCAGCATTGAGTGCTGTGTCCTCATCCTTACGCATGTACACGGCATAAGTAATGGCCATACCCATGCCAGCAGAACATGACCAAGCGGATTGCGATAGACCGTTTATCCAAGTTTCAGGCTCTGCTAGAATATCCCACTGAACGCTAAACATGAATGTGGCCCCGTCTAGAGTACCATCAGAGAAGTCCATCCAAAGAGCAAGTGCAAGTGTCGTGAATAGCATCACGAAAAGAGAGCACATCATCCAGATGTTTGCTTTCTCAATAGCCTTGGCACCTTTCCAAATTGCTAAGACTGTGATTGCTATCACTAAGAACTGGAAGAGAATTACCTGTTCTGGCGATTTCAAGAATTCATTCCATACATCAATTGTCTCAACATTTGCAAGACCATTTGTTGCTCCTAATGTGAAATACTTGACACACCAACCTGCAACTACTGCATAGTAGAATCCTATTGCAGTGGAAATCCAGGCGGTCCACAACCCCATCCATGCAAATCGCCTACCAGCAAATATTCGGAAAGCACCGACAGTACCAGTTCTTGCACGCTTACCTATTGCAAATTCTGCTATGACTAGAGGAATGGACCAAACAAACAGAAAGAAGAGCCAAGGGATTAGGAATGTCCCGCCACCATTAGCACCAACCATTCTCGGAAAGCGCCAAATGTTACCAGTACCAATAGCTGCCCCAATGGCTGCAAAAATCAGACCTATTCGGCTACCAAACTCATCACTACTCTTCGCCATGACTTCACCTAACCTTGGGCCTCTTGCTTTCCAAGAGCTGGTTCATCATTACCACTATCCATCATGATTTTGAGAGCAACTCCTAAACCACCCCAAACAGATGCTGCCACAATTAAGAAGAGCAATAATGCAAAGATTGCATTTCCAAATGGTGCGCGGTATGCAACGCTAACCTCCTCATAGATACCTGCAGCTGGATAAGAGAAAGGGAATGTACCAGAGCGCGTTCCAAGCATCGATTTGTAGTGTAATTTACCACTAAAATCATCGGGTACTGGAACATTAGCGACAATTAAATTTCCAGTAGCATTATCAAATAAAGTACAGTTTTCTGTAGTTTCTTCGAATCCAGTCATCTTCCAATTTTCTGCGATCCATTCTTTAGGACCAAAATCACTCTGCTGACGAGTAGGTTTGACAATCCTCCACATTACGTGTGTATGATTTTGATCGTTAGTGAATGGGAAATTTGGATCTATACACATTGTAATTGGGATTGGTCCTGAATCAGGAATTATCAAGTCATCCGGACTTACAATCCATTGACTCTTTTCTACTTCTTCAATTCCAATGTTCGCACGCTCACGCGGGTTGTCGGCTATTTTTACCATATAGAATGGAATACCAACATTCCGAACAGCAATATGGTTAATGTCATCGGGGTACTGATGGAACGCCGTACCTATCTCGATTGTGTAGCAGTACGAATCGTGGACACCATAGTGCCAGTCACAGTAATCTCCGGTGGTTGGATATAGGTCACTGCTCTGCATGTTTTCATAGGTTGTCATCTCGGCCATCTTGTTGCCATGATAGATTAACTGCTGGTGGTCCGGGGTCTCACAATTAGTGCAGTGTCCCCATGGATACAGAACCAATTCGGAATACGAATGCCATGTCAAGGTAGCCGCGTAATCGGAAGCACCATCACCATCATCGTCATTCATCTCGGTCAAGTCTTGGATGAAGCGAGTTTCTGGCTCAGAGTTGCCCCCCCACCAATCCTCATCAGTTCGGCCATCGGCGTCATCGTCCTTGCCATCTACGTGATCCTCGTTAATCTGTCCGTCACCATCGTTGTCAGTGTCATCGACAGGCCCATTGTAGACATCGTTGTTTGGGCCACCAGCATAACAGAATCCTGGGAAAATCGGTCCAGTAGCGCCAAGGGGGGCGCCCCATTCGAACTGATAGTTACGATTCAGGTCTACACCATCGCAACTAGGATCTACTTCTTCGTCAATGTCAGGAATCGGAGTAACTCCCGTATGGGTATTGTCCCTGAGATTCTTCCTCCAGCCAGGAGAGTCGCAGTTCCAAGCGTC